>PLYG01000504.1 GCA_003153335.1 Betaproteobacteria bacterium
CATAACGCGCTTCGCGCATTAGCCTGCACTGAAACTTCGTTTTCCCCTGCGCTGTCCCTGCTGTCATGCCGCGATGCGCCTCATCGCCTTCATCACCGCGCCCAGCACTGTGCGCCAGATGCTCGAGCACCGCGGCGAACCCACGCGGCCGCCGCGCTGCGCCCCGGCGCGCGCACCCCCGCTGTGGGAGGCCGCGGCGGCGGCGCCACCGGAGGGCATCGATTCGCATTGGGAGCAGGCCGCCCAACCACCACCGCAGATCGACTTCGATCAGCGCCTGGCCTTGTGACCAGCCACTGTCGCCTCGGGCTGGGTCCGCTTGTGTCTGCGGCGCAACCTGCGGCCGGTGTTGGGCGTTGCCGCGACCAAGGCCTGGCGCAGCGCCCCGGTGCACGGGGCAAGCGCGGCATTTTCTCGGGTGCGCGACGATGGCAATGCACGGTTGACACGGGTGCAGCGCCCGCCGATACTTCAATGAGGGTCTTTGAAATGGCTATCCTTAAATGGCTATCCTTGAGCACAGCTTTGAGCGGCATGTCGAGGTCGAGATTCAGAATTTCGCGGGCTGAGTCAGAAACCCGTCGGTCGGCGCAGCGGCCGGCCATTATCTGGTTGCACGCTCGGCAGATCCCATAAATTACCCGCCTACGAGCAGCGCCGCCCAGTCTATGGCTATAATCAACATCCGATCGGCCGGCCGCAGGAGTGTTCACATGAATTATCGCGACATCATCACCATCGAGCCTGGCAAACGCAGCGGCAAACCTTGCATTTGTGGAATGCGCATCACTGTCTACGACGTCCTCGAATACCTTGCGTCGGGCATGAGCGTCGAGGATGTGCTGCGCGACTTCCCTTACCTGACGCGTGAGGACATCCAGGCATGCCTCGCCTACGCGGCTGATCGCGAGCGCAGCCAGCTCGTTGCGTAGGCGTGAAGCTGCTGTTCGATCAGAATCTCTCACCGACTCTTGCAGGCTGGCTGGCGGACATTTTTCCCCAATCGACGCACGTTCAGGAGGTCGGACTGGATAGAGCCGACGATGCCGCTGTGTGGAACTGGGCGCGCACCAATGGGTTCATCATCGTGTCGAAGGACTCCGATTTCCACGAGCGCAGTGTCTTCTCCGGTACGCCACCCAAAGTTGTGTGACTCAGACGGGGCAATTGCACTACTCACGCAGTCGAGCAGTTGATGAGAGAGCTTGCGGAGGAAGTGGCGAAGCTGTTGACCGATGATGCCGCGCGTTTTCTGATCCTTTTCTGAGCCGGGCGATCGCGGATTGCCGGATGTGCTCAGTCCGACATCGCGATCCGCGCTCGCCAACCCGGCCACATTCTCCTTATCGACCCAGCGGCACGCAAGCTCGCCCGACTCCCGGGCGCGCAGGAAGAACTTCAGGTACGGGTTCGCGGCAATTCCTGAACTCATGTTCGCGCGAAAGACTTCAGCGCCGCCGTAGCGGCAGTCCAGGGTCTGGATGGCATTGCGCGGCGTGCCGATGGGGAGCATCACCGCGAGCGCGATCACCAGCGCGAGGGCGTACCTACGGGCCGTGAACCCCGCCTGCTCGGGTGGGTTCGGCCGCCTGAGTGTGTCGGGCGCAGCCGGCTGCGCTATTTCCTGCACGACGATGCGGTGCTGCAAGGCGTGGTCGTGCGCATCTTGCAGCGCGCGGTCGTGCGCTGTCTGCGCGAACATAGTCCCGGCTGCACCAGCGCAGCCCGGCTGGGCGCGGTGCTGTTCATCCACCGCTTCGGCTCGGCGCTCAACGCGCATCTGCACTTCCACTGCTGCATCCTCGATGGGGTCTTCGCGGCTGTCCGCGCCGCGGACGCGACGGCGGGGGTGGTGTTTCACGAAGCCTGCGGGCTGGATGCGGCCGCGGTGCTCCAGGTGCAAGCCCGGGTGCGCCGGCGAGTGCTGCGCGCCTTCGTCCGCCGCGGCCTGCTCGAGCAGAATGCTGGTGAGGAGATGGGCGGCTGGGCACACGGCGGCGGCTTCTCGCTCGACGCCGCGGTGCGCATCGAAGGTGCCGACCGGGCGGGTGGTGACGCCAGAGGGCTTGCCGCTGACCTACGAAGTGTTGCCTGGCAACACCGCTGACAGCACGACGCTACACGCAGCCGGCTCGGCTGTGCCGCTGCCCCGGCGGCTCAAAGGTGTTTCGGAACAGATGAAACGCGTCGTTCCACTGGTGGAAGAAGATCTTACTTTCTTCCAGACTGTAATTTCGGCGTGCGATGGCGGTCCTCCGGATCATCCCAGCCCTTGAAGCGCGGCGGGCGCTTCTCCGCGAAAGGCCGCCGGGACTCCATCAGGTCTTCTTTCTCGCCGTGATCCTTCAGGCGCGAGACGAGTTGTTCGAGTTCGTCCGGCACGCGCGGTCGCAGGGCGCGCATCATAACCAAGGTATTGACCCGGGACGCTGGTGGCAGCGTCAGCAGATGCGCCACCATCTCACGTGCCGTGGGCAGAAGTTCGTTCGCATCCACGAGCCGGTTGAGGAATCCGAGTTCATGCGGCCGCTCGGACGTAAAGCGGAACGCGAATGCCACCTCGGTCGCCACCGAGTGCGGCAGATTACCGTGGACCCCGTGATCGTAGCCTCCCGGCAGCCGGCTCTTAGCCTCCAACGATTCGAATGTCGCACCCTGGACCGCCACCCGCAGGTCGGCCCGCTCGACCAGCGATTTGCCCGCACAATGTGTGTTGCCTGAGATGATGTGTAAGGAGTCGGCCATGGCGACGAATCTTTCCCGGAACCGCGGATGCGCGTGGTGACCTGCATCGCGATTTCAACGATGTAGCACTGCTGTGCTACACTGGGCCTCCCGTCTCGAGGATTGCTTATGTCCACCACCACAATTCGCCTACCGGAAGATCTCAAAGTACGGCTCACCCGTGCGGCTGCGCGAGCGGGGACGACACCGCACGCCATGATTCTTGAAGCCATCGCCGAGAAGACCGAGATCGAAGAACGCCGGTCGGAGTTTCTCGATACCGCTGAGCAGCGCTACGCTGACATCGTCACCTCCGGCAAGACGGTGGCGTGGAGCGAAATGCGCCGCTATTTGGAACGTCGCCTCGCGGGAAGCAGGGCCTCTCACCCGAAGCCTCGCCCACTGGCACGCTAGGCATGTCGCGCATCGAGCTGGCGCCGGAGGTCGCGGATGACCTTGATCGCATTCTCGATCATCTGGTGAAACAGGAGGTGGCAGACTCGGCGTCCCGAATTCACGACATTATTCGGGCCATCGATGTGCTCGAACGCAACCCGCTGATCGGCCGAGCGGTACGGGCCGACCTCAGGGAGCTCGTGATCGGACTCGGTGCGCGCGGCTATATTGCGTTGTATCGACACGTCGCAGAGATAGACACCGTGTTCATCCTGGCCATCCGTGGCCAGAAAGAGGCGGGCTACGTACGAAACCCGGCTTGACTGAGGATTACTACAAACGCGCAGACGGGCGCCACGTGATCCACCTTATCAGTTCGCTGTATAACCGCCGCCTTGATCACAATAGCCCAGCACTTGAAGTGCTGGGTAAGCAACGAACTATGAAGGTATAAGCCCGTGAAGCGGGCGGCTGAAATTATAGAAGTGGAGCGATGGCAACGGTATTGATCATGCAACGTTGACTTCTACTCGGCCTTTCCCAGTTGAGCTTATGACCAGGTCCGTACCGCCCCCAGTTCTGTACGCAGCACGTCTCAGCCGTCCGCTTCGCGGACAAAGCTGACCCTTGAGGGATGTCGCCACAATGAAGAGATCGTTCCGCATTTTTCAACTGACCTTGCTGACTGGAATTTTTCTGATCAGTGGCCAAGCACCGTCCGCACAAGATCCAGAACTCCTGCGCCACTTCGACTACGATCAAAAGGCGCCGCTCGGAATCAAACAAATCGGTGTTCAGCATCGCGGTGGCGCAGCGATTTATGACCTTACTTACGCCAGCCCCAAAGGCGGCGTTGTGCCCGCGTATCTGGTGGTGCCGAAAGGCAAGGGGCCATTTGCGGCCGTGATCTGGGGACACTGGTACTGGGACAACTCCTCGATGCGCAACCGCAGACAGTTTCTTGATGAAGCGGTTGTTCTGGCTTCGGCCGGCGTCGTCTCGCTCCTGCCCGACGGCCCGGTGGCACGGCCCGGTCACGTGACAAGTAAGGAACCGCTGAACGACCAACAGGCGGTTGATCAGATCCAGGCGATAGTCGATATGCGGCGCGGCGTTGACCTGTTGCTGGCGCGCAGAGACGTCGATCCAAAACGCCTTGCCTTCGTCGGTCACAGCTACAACGCCGTGGTAGGCGCTTTCTTGAGCGGAATCGATCGCCGATTCAAAGCGTTCGTGCTGATGGCCGGACCGTTGTCGGACGAAGTCGATCGGAAATCCAAAGAGTATCAGGACTATCGCCGGAAGATCGGCCCGGAAAAATTTGATGCCTTTGTGGCCAAGTATTCGTGGCTTGATCAGGGCAAGTATGTCGCTCACGCTGCTCCGGCTTTCGTCGTTCTCCAGTACGCCTCGCAGGAAAAGTTCTTGAACCCGGATCGAGCGCGCGAGTACGAAAAGATCGTCAGCGAACCAAAGCTTTTCAAAATTTACGACGCGCCACACGCGCTCAACGCCGAAGCGCGCCGCGACCGGATACAGTTTCTCACCGAGCAACTTAAGCTGAAGCCTTTGCCCGCGGCGGCTATCGCGAGCATCCCGAATCTCTATCAGCCTCCCGACCAGTAATGCACGACGTTTTGATTATCGGTGCCGGCCCCGCCGGCCTTTCCGCCGCGCGTTGGTGCGACGAGCTGGATCTGGACACTCTCGTGCTCGAGCAAGGCGAGGAAGTTGGGGGGCAGCTGCTATCGATCCACCACCCGATCGAGAATTATCTGGGAGGGCGCGCCACGAACGGTCGCGAGTTACACGATCGCTTGGTCGAGCAAACGAAAGAAGACCGTGCTTGGCATCATGGCGGCGCTTTCCGTCATGCTCTTCGCCGCCGACCTCTGGTCGCGCCGGCGCGACCGGGGTGCGGTTGCCGCGCCCGCCGCACTCGCTCCCGAAGCGCGCAATTACCGCCTCGTCACCGTTACATTTGCCGTATTCGCGGTGTACGTGCTGCTGCTGCCGTGGCTCGGCTTCCGGGTTGCGACCTTCCTGTTCGTCGCGGCGCTACAGGTTGTGCTCGAGAAACCCCAAGGGCGGCGCCACTGGATAATCATCATCACCGCGGCGCTCGCGACGGTGATCGTCACTTATTCTGCCTTTGAAGTTTGCCTGTCCGTGCTGCTGCCGCGCGGGCGGCGGACCGGTTTCTAAACCGATCAGCCGATGTTCGAACTGCTCGCAGCGGGGATCGTCAACGTCCTGCACCTGAAATACCTCGCGCCGCTGATTCTCGGCCTGATACTCGGCGATCAGATCGAGATCAACCTGGTGCGCGCGATCATGACCGACGATCACGTGTGGCTGTTCCTGACGCGGCCGATTTCCGGGGCCATGCTCGGTTTGTCGATGGCCTCGGTACTCGTCGCGCTGTGGCAGCACCGCCGTTCGCAGAAGCGCGTGGCGCGCGACATCGAGCCCAACGTGGATTTCTAGGCCCAGGAGCACGCCAGCGCGTGTCCTGCATTCACGTCCCGTAATGCGTGCGACTGGTCAACTGCATGAGTGCCGCCAACGCGCTGCAACACGCAAGCCACGCGGTCTTGGGGTTGTCCGGCGCCGGCACGTTTTCAAGCTTGATGCTGATCTTGCCGGTCTTGCCCTTGATAGTGATGAAACGCGTGTTGTACACGAGCGCAACACCACCGGCGCGCGTGCGGGCCGGGAAACCCGGCCGCTCGGGTGGGTTCGGCAGCGTGGTGGAACGCTGTCTACGCGAGCACAGTTCCGGCTGCAGCATCGCGGCACGCCTGAGGGTGGCGGTCTTCATCCACCGCTTCGGTTCGTCCCTGAACGCGCACCTGCACTTTCAGTGCTGCATCGTGGACGCCGTATTCGAGGCCGCCGGCGACCACGCCGCGGCGGGGGCGGTCTTTCATGCCGCGTCCGGGCTGGATGCGGCCGCTTTTCGCCAGGTGCAGGCGCGGGTGCGGCTGCGCAGTGGACGCCGCGGTGCGCATCGCGGGCGCCGACCGGGCAGGTCTGGCACGGCGGCTGTGCTACGGTACGCGCCCACCCTTCGCCCCGGCGCCAGTGCCCGCTCCGGCGCCGTCGCCGGCGGACCCCACTGGGGCGCAGGAGGCGCCGCGTCACAGCTCTGCAAGCTCGCTATCTGTGGGCCATGCTGCTGGCGCGCATCCATGAAGCATTCCCGCTGACTTGTCACTTCTGTCACGCCGCGATGCGGATTATCGCGTTCATCAACGCGGTGCGTACCGTGCGGCAGATTCTGGAGCACCAGGGCGATCCGACCCGGCCCCCGCGCCTCGCCCCCGCGCGCGGACCACTGCGGTGGGAGGCTGCATCGGCTTCTCCACCGGCGGGCAACGCTCCTTGCTGAGCGCTGGCCGCCCAACCGCTACCGCAGCTCGAATTCGATCAGCGCCTTGCCTGGTGACCAGCCGCTGCTATCTCGTGCTGGGTGCGCTTGGATTTCCTATCCTTTTCTACGGAGCGTTATAAAGGACAACGTGATCAGCAGCAACGCCAGCGCGAAAATCGCCCATCGATCGAGAGTCGGGATAGTGGGCAAGCCGAACGGCGCGCCGTTCGTGATTACAAAGTTGGATCCGACCCCGTTGTTGCAAAGAAAACTGAACGACGACGACGACGCACCTTGGAAGACGGGCGTCGCCAACACTGTGACCGTGTACGGCGTTGGCGTCGAGGGATAGGTAAACAAAAGCGGACTGACAGCTTCGCTACCTGTTGCCGACGCCAGCAGGCTCACCAGGTCAAAATAGACGATCCCCGCGGAGTCTTCGACAACATGAAGTGGCACACCAGAAAAGGGCAAGTCCCAGATAAACTGGACCCCGGCCGCCATGTTGTAGCCCGTATTGGAACAAGTAATCGAAGCGGGCGAGCCGGTGAATGCCGTAAAGAACGCCGCGGCTTCGCCCGACGCAAACAACGCCACCGCCAGCAGCAAGCCCCGCGGACCCGCGCGAAAGTCCCTGATTTTCATTTTCTAGCTCCCTGGAATTGAAAGGCGTCGGCCGATTTCCAGCACCGTTGACGCCATAACCATAATCTTAGTAGGGAAACCTGAACCGTGTCCAACGCTGCGCTCCGCGATAGCTCATCGTTGCGGGCGCTGTTGCGGTTGCGCAACTCTCCCCGCAAGCGGGGCGAGGGAGTTCTCTTCGACTTGCGAACCGATAACCCCCGCCCTGCAGGCTTGGCGAGGAACTTTCTTGTCTTAACGAGCGGGGATGCCGAGGCGCTCGGGCGCCAGGTATTGCTGCCGGTAGAGTTCGAACGGCATGGTGTCCTTGCCTTCGATCTCCTTCTGCTTCTCTTCCGATTGCCGCGCCATGTCCGTGAATCGCGCTGCGAGGCCGGGTTCGAACGGCAGCGCCAGCAGCGCGTTCTTCGTTTGTACGGACTGCGCCAGGACAAAGCGGACATACGGATACTCGGCGTTGTGCGCTTGGATTTCCTATCCTTTTCCGCCCCACGCGGGCTTTACTGGCGTGAGCCTATGAGAATTGGCTGATTTTGCGTGGCTTATGAACACATGTCGCGTTTTCATAAACATGCACAAGAGTTGATTTACTGAGCATCTCTTTGGCTTTTTTCAAGAAATTATCTTGTTCAGAAGATGATAATCCGCTCAGCTTTAAACAATAGTCTACTTCTCCTTCACGTCCCCAAT
Source organism: Betaproteobacteria bacterium (assembly GCA_003153335.1). Lineage (GTDB taxonomy): Bacteria > Pseudomonadota > Gammaproteobacteria > Burkholderiales > Casimicrobiaceae > PALSA-1005. Next base: position 7,829 of record PLYG01000504.1, read on the forward strand.
AAGTTGGGTCGTAAGCGATTTTCTTCGGGTAAGAATCAAGGAATTTCACAAACTCACCATGTAATTTCTCGTCAATTCCCCCACCAATGCTGTAAAAAGAAACAACCAGCCGCAAGGTGCTTTCATTGATTGCTTGAGTTGTAGTTATGCTTACTTGCTGTAGCGTTGTGTTTGCAGTAGCAGTTGCTGCGTTTTTCTTGCTTTTGAATGAAACACTTGAAAGAAATACGATGCTGACGATTGTTGTGGCGACTACTCCCAAGAGTATCGCCGCCGTTGCTCCTGTCGTTTGTTTTTCGATGCCAAAAAAGGATTTCATAATCGATCCTTTCCCTACAATTGCAAATGTCGTTACACGCGAACTGAATTGATTGAAGGGGCCGGTGTGGATTGTTTTTCCCGAGCCGACAACCGGCCAACATCCCAATCGCTATTACGCTCCGCAACGATTCAATCAGGTCAATGCAGGCGCGGGCTATATTCCGACTCTACCAGAGGCGTAAGCGCAAAAATTTGTCGAGAGCGGTGGTCCCACCTCTCTACGTTTTTGTGTAGAGTAATGTGTAAGGAGTAACACATGGCTACCAATCTTTCTTTCGACCCCGATTTGCTCGAACGTGCTGTGCGCCGCAGAATCCGTAGTCCGGAAGGAGCGTAGCGTATTCCGGGAATTCACGTCCCGTATTGCGTGCGGCTGGTCAGCTGCCTGAGTGCCGCCAACGCGCTGTAACACGCCAGCCACGCGGTCTTGGGGTTTTCCGGCGCCGGCACGTTTTCAAGCTTGATGCTGATCTTGCCGGTCTTGCCCCTGATGGTGATGACATGCGTGTTGTACACGAGCGCCGGGTCAGCGACCACCTTGAGCCATGTGCGATCAAAACCGATTCCCGCCAGGCTCAGCACCGCGGCGATATTGACGTTGGCCGGAAAGTGCGGGACGCCCTCGCGCGCCGGCCCGTCAAACAGCGTCGTTGGCCCGCGCAGACCGGCCAGGTCGATATGCATTCTTTCGACGTAGGGTATGCCCTCCCATGCGGCGGGCGGCTTGGTGATGGCGATCTCGACTGCATCGACGCCCGCGATGCACGCGGCCTTGAGCGCGTCGAGACCGCCGATGCCGCCCGAGGGCACGTACAGCAACGCGCCGCTTTTGTTCGCGCTCGCTTCGAGCCGCGCGCGCAGTGCGTCGTCGCACAAGGCGCCGCCTGAGAGCACAATGACCACGATGCCCAGATCGAGCAGCGCCCCGCAATAATCGTGCACCGCCGCGTGCGCTGCCGCTTCCACCACGACATCGGGTTTGTGCGTGAGTAAATCCGCGAGCGAGGTGACGAATGCGACACCAAATTCCATGGCCAGCGGCTTGCCGCGGGACTGGTCATTGCGGCCCACGATTGCGGCCACGGTGGCGTCGCCAAGGTCGCCGCGTCCAATGTGTTCGAGAAACAGCCGGGCGATGGTGCCCCCGCCGATGATCGCTACGCGCATAGGCACTCCGCATTGTTATGGCAATGATTGTGCCACAACAGGGATGCCCGTTCGGTTTACACTCACAGGCGGGAACTGGCATTGACCGGGGTTAAGCGATCACAGATACTCGACCTTGGGCTCTTCAATTTGAAAAAATAGCTTAGGATAGTCTCCACCAAATTGGCAGCCGCCCGCACATGAGGGGTACAGCGACTTGGACAAAATCAGCATCCAGTTCTCTTTGTTTTCCGCTTTCTACTCGCCACTCATTTCGACGATGTCGGGCGGATTCCTCAAAACAGAAGGTCTGGATCCGGAGTGGTCGATTTCGCCGCCGGGCGTCTCGGCGCTTGCGGCCTTGAAAGATGGCTCCGCCGACGTCGTTCAATCGGCCCTGAGCCAGGGGTTCGCGTCCCTCAATGAGGGGGAGACGCCCGCCGCAGTCCATTTCGCCCAGGTCAACGAGATGGACGGGTTCTTCCTCACCGGACGCGAGGCGGATCCCGCCTTTACGTGGGACAAGCTGGAAGGCGCCGAAGTCGTTATGTTCAAGGGTGGCCAGCCGATCGCCATGTTCAAGTACGCCTGCCACAAGGCAGGCAT
>PLYG01000242.1 GCA_003153335.1 Betaproteobacteria bacterium
CCACCGGCCAGCGCTGCAGGTAGACGGTGCCTGCGGCCCAGCCGAACGCGGCAATCAGCGGAAAAATCAGACCCTTGATCGCACGGGCGTCGTGGACCTGGAGGGCGGCGCCAAGCACCGGCCACGCGAGGACGAACACGCCGATCATGCCCAGCGCCAAGGCGATGACCTTGCGCCGCTCGATCCGCTCGCCGACGACGAGCCAGGACAACACCGCCGACATCATCGGCATGGTGAACGTGAGCACTGCAGCGCGCGACGTGCTGGTATTGAGTTGCGCCAGCGCCGTGGACAGGTTGAAGACCGCGACCGCCAGGACCCCGCCTATCACCACGCCGCGCCATGAACCCTTCTTCGGCGTGAGCCGTTTGCCCTGAAGCAGCGCGACGATCAATAGCAGAACGGCGCCGCTGCCCAGCCCTACCAGCCGCAGCGTAAAGGGCGGGAACGCCGACAACGCGATCTTGACCGCGGGCCAGTTGAGGCCCCAGGCGAGCGCCAACACAAACGGAATCAGGCGCAGCAGCACGAGTGAGTCTCCGCACGTCGGGGCCGCACCGCGCCGGTCTGACGTACTCTCGATTGCATGGAGGCGGTTACGCGCGCGACTTGGTGATCAGGGTCGATAACCGCTCGATCTGATTGCCTGCTCCATCGAAGTTCGCGGGCGACAACCACTGCTCGAACCCCTTGCGGAGGGCCGGCCACTCGCCGTCGATGATCGAGAACCACGCGGTGTCCCGGCTGCGCCCCTTGTAGACGATGGCCTGGCGAAAGATGCCTTCGAACTGAAATCCGTAGCGCGCGGCCGCAGCGCGCGACCGGAGGTTGTTGTCGTCGCACTTCCACTCATAACGCCGATAGCCCAGTTCGTCGAACACGCGCCGCATCAGCAGGAACATGGCCTCGGTCGCCGCCGGAGTACGCTGCAGGCGCGGCGAATACGTGATATGGCCGACCTCGATCACGCCGTGCGCCGGGTCGATGCGCATCAGCGCCGCGGTTCCAACCGGCTTGCCGGAGGCGAGATCGATGATCGCGTGATGCAGGGGGTCGGCGCCGGCTGTCGCCTTGGCCAGGTAGTCGCGATAGCTGGCCAAGTCGGGAAACGGTCCGACGAACAGGTAGGTCCAGTCCCGTCCGTCGGCGGCTTCGCTGTACGCCTGGTACAGATCGGCCGCGTGACGCTCGACGTCGACCGGTTCGACGCGACAATAGCGGCCAACCATCGCGGAGCGCGGCGGCTGCGGGCGGGGCGTCCAGCCGATCACTGGCGGGCCGATGGGTTGCTGGTATTCATTCTGGCGAGCGTTCACTTGGGTCTCCGCGGGTTGGCGATGGCTGAACTGACGGAAAAAAGAAGATTGTGGAAGCCCAGAAGCATGATTTCAGGGCGTGCGTCATTTTACTTGGTCGGGGCGAACGGCGGCTGGGTTAAAATGATTGTCACCTCTCTGCCCGACCGCTTCACTCTCCATGCCCAACGACCCGCAACTCGACGCCCTGAAAGTGCCACCGCATTCGATCGAAGCGGAGCAGTCGGTGCTGGGCGGGTTGCTGCTGGACAACGGCGCGATCGACCGGATCGCCGACGTTATTTCCGAATCTGACTTTTACAACGATGCGCACCGGCTGATCTTCCAGCATATCAATCTGCTGGGGTCGCACGGCAAGCCGGCGGACGCCATCACGCTGGCCGAGTCGCTGGGCTCGGTGCAAAAGCTCGAGTATGTGGGCGGACTGCCCTACGTCGGCGCGCTGGCGCAGAACGTGCCCAGCGCCGCGAACATCCGGACCTATGCGCAGATCGTCCGCGAGCGGTCTGTGCTGCGCCGGCTCGCTGCGGTGGGCACCGAGATCACCGATTCGGCGTTCACGCCGATGGGCCGCTCGGCCGGGCAGTTGCTCGACGAAGCGGAAGCCAAGGTTTTCGATATCGCGGAGCAGGGGGCGCGCGGACAGACGGGCTTCCAGGAAATCCGGCCGCTGCTGACCAAGGTCGTCGAACGCATCGAAGAACTGTACAACCGCGACAATCCCTCCGACGTCACCGGCATCGCAACCGGCTACGGCGATCTCGATTCCAAGACGTCCGGCTTCCAGCCCGGCGATCTGGTCATCATCGCGGGCCGGCCCAGCATGGGCAAGACCGCACTGGCGCTCAACGTATGCGAAAACGTCGCACTGAACGTGGGGCTGCCCGTCGCCGTGTTCAGCATGGAAATGGGCGCCACGCAGCTCGCGATGCGGATGATCGGGTCGGTGGGTAAGCTCGACCAGCACAAGATACGCACCGGCCGCCTGCACAACGATGACTGGGAGCGGCTCTCGAGCGCGCTCGGGCGCCTCAACGACGCGCCGATTCATATCGACGAAACGCCGGCGCTCAATGCGCTCGAGTTGCGCGCCCGGGCCCGGCGCTTGCATCGCACCTGCGGCGGGCTCGGGCTGATTGTCGTCGACTACCTGCAGTTGATGCAGGCAGTCACCCAAGGCGAGAATCGCGCCACCGAGATTTCCGAGGTCTCGCGCTCGTTGAAGGCGCTGGCCAAGGAGTTGCAGGTGCCGGTGGTGGCGCTCTCGCAGCTCAATCGCGGCCTCGAGCAGCGACCGAACAAGCGGCCCATCATGTCGGACCTGCGGGAATGTGTGACCGGCGATACGCTAGTCATTACCACCAATGGCGCGAGAACGCCCATTCGCGAGCTGGTCGGGACGACGCCGGATGTGTGGTCCGTTGACGACGCGCAAAAAATTGTGGCAGCGCATGCCGATCTCGTTTGGTCCAAGGGCGTCAAGCCAGTTTTCCGCGTCACGTTCGCCAGCGGACGCAGCATTCGCGCGACGCCTCAGCATCGACTGCTTTCAGCGAGTGGATGGCAGCGGGTGTCGGAGCTGGAAGTAGGAAGTCGTATCGCGCTCGCGCGCCACATTCCGTCCTCGCAAGTCGCCACGGAATGGCCCGAGCACGAACTTGCGCTGCTTGGTCACCTGGTCGGCGATGGCAGCTATCTCAAGCATCAGCCCTTGCGCTACACGACGGCGTCGGAGGAGAATAGCGCCGCAGTCAAATCCGCTGCGGAATTGCTCGGAAGTACTGTAACCCGGTACGTGGGTCGTGGGAATTGGCACCAGCTCCTTGTTTCCGGCAACGGCAATCGTTGGCATCCGGCGGGTGTCGGAAAGTGGCTCAAGGATCTTGGAATCTACGGACAGAGATCTCACGAAAAGCAATTGCCGCGTCAGGTTTTTGAGTTGGGTCAGGCGAGCGTTGCAACACTCCTTCGCCATCTATGGGCAACGGACGGCTGCATATTCTTGCGGAAGCAGAAATCCATAGGTGCGCCACGCGTTTACTTCAGCACGTGCAGTGAACACCTGGCGAACGATGTTGCCGCATTGCTCTTGAAGATTGGCATCGTCGCGCGCATCCGGAAAACGATTCAGAAGAGCTATCGACCACTCTATAGCGTCGATGTGAATGGTTCGATTGATCAGCTTCGTTTTCTTGACGTGGTTGGCGCGTTCGGGCCGCGAGTCGGCCCGGCGCTGGCTCTGCGGGTGCACCTCGAATCCATTGTTGCAAATACCAACGTCGATACGCTTCCAAATGAAGTATTCGACCATGTTCGCACAGCCATGACGCTACGTGGCGTCTCGCAACGCAAAATGGCCGCGCTGCGGGGAACCGCCTACGGTGGATCCAGTCACTTTGCCTTTGCACCGAGCCGGGCAACACTTACGTCTTATGCCGAACTGCTCGACGACCCTGAACTACGTCGATGGGCGCACTCCGATCTTTACTGGGATCGCGTCGTCGAAATCAGGGCGGACGGTGAAGAAGAGGTTTTCGACCTGACCGTGCCGGGGCCATCCTCATGGCTCGCTGATGGAATCGTCAGTCACAATTCGGGGGCGATCGAACAGGACGCGGATCTGATCCTGTTCATCTACCGCGACGAAGTCTACAACGCCGATTCGACCGACAAGGGCACCGCCGAAATCATCATCGCCAAGCAGCGCAACGGACCGATTGGCATGGTGCGGCTCACGTTCCTGGGCGAGTACACGCGGTTCGAGAATTTTGCGCAGTCGTATTGAAGTAACCGTTCGGTACTCAATGTCACCACCGCCGGGATTGACGCCCAATTCGCTGCGGTGCTCCTGTCTAACGCAATGGTAAACAAAGAAGCCACAGCCCGTATCAAGATCAACAAGCTGCTCGAAGCGGCAGATTGGCGTTTCTTTCCGGAAGGGAGCAAGCCAGCCAACATTCGCCTTGAGCCCAGCGTCACCATCAAGTCGTCTGATCTGGACGCGCTCGGCGATAACTTCGAGAAAACCAGCAAGGGCTTCATCGACTTCCTGCTGCTCGACGCCAGGGGCTTCCCGCTGATCGTCCTGGAGGCGAAGTCGGAGGACAAAACCCCGCTCGTCGGTAAGGAGCAGGCCCGCAAATACGCCAAGTCCCAGAATTGCCGGTTCGTGATGCTCTCGAATGGCAACTTGCATTACTTCTGGGACCTTGATCGCGGCAACCCCAATCTCATTACGTCCTTCCCGACACCGGAATCGGTGATCGGGTACAAGCAGGTCACGCCCAACCCGCAACGCCTCGTCGAAGACCTGGTAGCCGACGACTACATCGTGCTGAGCCAGCGCCCGAACTACCAATCTGAAGCGGCGTGGCGCAATGAGGCCGAACGACCCGGCTACATCCAAGCCAACAAACTGCGTTTCTTGCGGCCTTATCAGTTGCAGGCTATTCACGCCCTGCAGCGCGCGGTGGGTGAGGATAAGGACCGTTTCCTGTTCGAGATGGCTACCGGCACAGGCAAGACACTCACCGCCGCTGCCGTCATCAAGCTCTTCCTCCGCTCCGGCAATTCCAGGCGCGTGCTTTTTCTGGTGGATCGTCTCGAACTGGAGGACCAGGCCAAGAAAGCCTTCGCGGCGGTGCTTTCCGCCGATTTCAAGACGGTGATCTACAAGGAAAACCGTGATGACTGGCGCCATGCGGAAATCGTTGTCACCACGGTGCAGTCGTTACTCTTTAACAACAAGTATCAGCAACTCTTCTCGCCGACGGATTTCGACCTTGTCATTTCTGACGAAGCTCATCGTTCAATTGGCGGCAACGCGCGCGCTGTTTTCGACTACTTTATCGGCTACAAGCTCGGCCTCACCGCCACGCCCCGCGACTATCTCAGGCGGTTTGATAAGACCAAGCCCAGCACCCGTGATCCACGCGAAGCCGAGCGGCGGCTGTTGCTGGATACCTATCGCACGTTTGGCTGCGAGAACAGCCAACCCACCTATCGGTATTCCCTGGTCGACGGCGTAAGGGACGGCTTCCTCATAAATCCAACGGTAGTGGATGCCCGCACAGACATCACGACCGAACTGCTATCCGAGCAGGGCTTCGTCGTCTCGTTCACGGACGATACCGGCGAAGACCAGGAGGAGGCCTTCAAGCAGCGCGAGTTCGAGAAACGCTTCTTCGCCGATACCACAAATCAGCTCTTCTGCAAGACATTTCTGGAGCACGCGCTGCGCGATCCAGTCAGCCGTGAGATCGGCAAGTCCATCATCTTTGCGGTCAGCCAGAATCACGCCGCCAAATTGACGCAGATTCTCAATCAGATGGCCGACCGCATGTATCCGGGCAAGTACCAGTCAGACTTCGCGGTGCAGGTCACCTCGCAGATTCCCGACGCCCAGTAGTTCACCATCAACTTCACCAATAACAACCTGCTCGGTTCGGGTAACTTCCTGCCTGCTTACAAGACCAGCAAGGCGCGCGTCTGCGTCACTGTCGGCATGATGACCACCGGCTATGACTGCCCGGATATCCTTAACCTCGGCCTGTTCCGCCCGATTTTCTCGCCGACCGACTTCATTCAGATCAAGGGGCGCGGAACCCGCAAGCATGATTTCCTCGAACGGCTTTTCGACGACAGCCTCAAGGAGGGTGTCGCGCAACCGCAGAAGACCGCGTACAAGCTCTTCGACTTCTTCGCCAATTGTGAATATTTCGAGGAAGAATTCAACTACGACGAGGTCTTGAACCTCCCCCCGCCCCAGGGCAAGGGCCGCAACGACGGGGGAGGCGGTGGGCCGGTGGTGGTTGGCGGCACCTACGAACATCTTGGCGCAGATATCATCGCCTCGGTCGTCGAAGAGACCATCGGCAAAGATGGGATGAAGATCGACCGCATGTTCTTCGAGAAATTCGAGGATACTGTGCGCGAGAACGAGACGATCGCCGCAGCCGTCGAGTCCGGGCAATGGGATCGCGTCATCGACTACGTGAATCGCGAAGTCTTCGACAAACCGGAGGAGTACTACAACCTCGACCGGCTGCGCAAGGCTGCCGCAGTGGATCGCCGCCTGACCCTGCGAGAGATCCTGGAAAAGGTTTTCGGCCTCATTCCGCGCTTCAAGTCCAAGGACGAGTTGTTGGAGGAAGAGTTCGCCAAGTTCGTCGCCGACACCAAGCCCGAAGAGGCCGAGGCCATCCCGGCCATCAAAACTTTTTTCAAAGCCTATGTCACCAGCGATCAGGTGCGCCAGATCGTCGAGTCCAGGCAGTTCACCGACCTCGCCACCAACCCGGTCTTTTCCAGCCGCGACTTCCGTGCCGTGCCGGCGAAGTACCGCATGCTTATCCCTGAATACGTCAAGGATTCCCGATCTCAAGTCCCTGACGCCGGCCGACAGACTACTGAAGACAATCCAGAGCATCACGGACAAAAAATGAGCCACTCCATTGGCGACCTATTTCCCAAGGGCTTGCTTCGGCCGGAACTCTTCATGGGTGTTGCTTCTTCAATTACAGCCCGGGCAGTTGGCGTCAATTTGAGCGAAGCCGGACAGCCCAGTGGATCTCACTTTTCCGGCGGACGATATGGCCGCGGGGAGGTCGGAGAGTTTGTCTTGATTGAAGCTCAGCAGAATCTCCTCCTCGGGCGCATTACGGAGGTCCGGCTACCCGATCATGATCGTCGCTCCATCAGACCAAATAACGCGGGGATAAGTGACTTGGATGCCATTGGCCAAATCCAATTGCTCGGTTGCGTTGCAATGGATGATTTGATCGTGACGGCAGGGGTCGATGCATATCCGCGTTTGGGTGATCGCGTCTATGCGGCCCCACACCAGTTCATTGCGTTGCTGCCACGATTGATGGAGAAAGACAGCAAAGACGAAAATCCGGTCCTTCTTGAGTTAGGGGCCGTAGACGTCGCGCAAGAAGGCACAATATCTATAAAACCGGAACGACTTTTCGGCCGGCATTGCGCCATCCTTGGCGCGACGGGCGGAGGAAAGAGTTGGACGACCGCGCGCGTGATCGAGGAATGCCTCAAACATAAGGCAAAGCTCATTCTTATTGATGCCACGGGGGAGTATCGTGGATTCTCCAGCGCGGACGTAGAGCATTGCCACCTTGGGGAGCCTGTTGAACAGGCCGACAACTCGATCTCTTGCACCTTGCCCCCAACGAGCTTCGTTGAGTCGGATTTTGTCGCCCTTTTTGAGCCGGCCGGCAAAGTTCAAGGACCAAGGATGAGGGCGGCGATCAGAAGTCTGAGACTAGCAAGCTTAAAACCGGAGCTTGCGAAGGAAGGTTATATCAGGAAACACAATCAGTTGAAGCAACCAATACATGACGCAGAAAAGGACCCTGATCTCTCCAGCAGATTGGACGACCCGCGTCAACCATTTGACGTATCGCACTTGGTGGCTCAGATTGAGCAGGAATGTGTTTGGCCTAATGGGGGTTACACGAAAAATCCGGACTACACGAAGTGGGGCGATTGCGACGATGGCAGTTACTCCAATTGCCTGTCACTTTTCGCACGCATCAACGGTGTACTCACATCCCCCGCTTTCAAGTGCGTTTTCACATCTACTGATCAGCACCTGACTCAGAAGATCGACGGTTTTATCGACAGTGGCAGGAAGCTACTCCGCATTTGTCTGAGCGGGATTGCCTATGAGTTCAATGCACGCGAAATTATCGCAAATGTCATCGGCCGCTATTTGCTGACCAAAGCTCGCAATGGAGACTTCGTGAAGCGTCCCGTGCTCGTCATCGTTGACGAAGCGCACAATTTTCTGGGCCGTCACATCGGAGCCGAAGACTATGCCGCCAGGCTTGATGCCTATGAAATCATCGCTAAGGAGGGACGCAAGTATGGGTTGAATATTTGTCTGGCGACACAGCGCCCTCGTGACATTACCGAGGGTGTTCTCAGCCAAATGGGTACGCTAATCGTTCATCGTCTCACTAACGACCGAGATCGCGAGGTTGTCGAGCGTGCATGCGGGGAAATTGACCGTTCAGCATCAGCCTTCCTGCCGAACTTGAGACCAGGCGAGGCTGCAATTATTGGAGCCGATTTTCCGATTCCGTTGACTATTCAGATTCGCGAACCTGAGGTGAAGCCCAAGTCGGATGGCCCCAATTTTCAGGAGCACTGGAGGAATGATAGGCCCTCCGTGTCGAAGGCGTGAGCCAATGATCAAAAAATTTCCTCGCCGTGGCGGCCGGGGTCAGTGACACCACCCTGCAGCGCGTGTGGAGGCGCGGCAAATCGAACAGGAAGGCACTGCGCGAATGCGCGTCAGGTGACAAGTTTTGTACTGCCGTGAACGCTCCACCACGTGCCGTAAGGCTTGCCATGTAGCAAAATGAGCCAAGCATCATCTACCCCCACGTCACCTCTGGAAAGTGTTTGCGCACTTGTTTTTGGCCGACGAGGCCGCTGAAATTTCCATAGCCAGTGCGCTCTTTCCGCAAGCGGCCCGCGATGACGGCGGGATGAATTTGAAGTTTGTGGGCGAGGGCAAGGATCGTCTCGACGGATGGCTTCAGGTAGGCTTCGCTTCGCTTCCAGGCTGCACGGGGGATGAACGCATTGCGCGCGATCCGATTGGCCTCAGCCTCTTTCGCATCATCTTCCGCACCATCTTCGATGCCTTCATCCGTAATCACCCATTCCCTGTCCGACAAGTGTTTCCAGGCATGCACGAGTTCATGCGTCAGGGTGAACCAGAAATTGTCGATGCGATCCTGACGAAGCGTCATGCCTACAACCGGTGCTCCATCGGAATCGAGCATGGCTGCGCCATCGAGTTTGGTGTGTGGCAAGACCGGGAGCAACACCAGCGCAATGCCTTTTTCGGCCAGGAATTCCTGCGCCAGCCGTGGGCCCCGCTCCGACCAACTCAGTCTTGCGATGTACGCGAGGAAGTCTTCATCCAACGTGCCGTCGCGCCAGGAACCACGTTGTTTGCGAGAGGCGAGCGCAAGCTCGCGAACTCGGCCCACCCAAAGTCGCAGGTTGGTTTTGTCTGTTTCCGAAGTGGCTCCATACGTGATCGTTCGCTTCAAATACAACGGACCGCGCTGCGGCTTCAGGTAGCGCTGAACAACATCGCGCGCCGTTAGCTGCGAAACGTCTTCATTCAGGAAGAAACCCGACTTGACAAGTGTCGGCATCTGAATCGCTTCTTCATCGTCGTCCGATTTGTCACTGCCGTACTGCGCTGCAGGTTCGCGCACCAGCAACTCCACCGGAATATGCAAGGATTCGCTAAGTGAGCGAACCATACCAAGGGTAAGTGCGCGTTTTCCAGAGAGTACTTCCGATACCCGATTTTTTCCACCGAGGATCGGGGCGAGGTCTTTTTGACGCAGACCCTGTTCCTCCATGCGAAAACGTATCGCGCTCAGCGGGTCTGGGCGCGCGAATGCAAATCTCTGCTTTTCATAGTCCTCCACCAGCTTCGCAAGCAGTTCCAGCCGGTCACCTTCCGGAGTGCCGATGGCCAAGTCGTCGGCGGACAGTCGTTCAACCTCGGCCAGTGCGTCGCGGTGCTGTTGTTCCGTTTTGATGATGCGCGGATCCATGATTCGTTTGACCATCTTCAATTGACTCTCTTGGTATATTCGGCGTGTGTGCCTGCCCAGCGGACTATCACGATGCGTGTGTTATACCTTAACTGCACTTCCAATCTGTAATGGTTACCCTTGACGTTAAATATCACCACGTTATCGTCGAGGAAACTCGCGGACGCATACACATTCTTGATTTCCTGCGGCGTGCGCCAACGTGCTTGCTCCGTATCGGCAATCCAGTTCTCGATCCACGAACGAGCGTCAGCGTGCGCGTCCACAAAATCATATAACCTTTGGCGTCCGACAATTAGCATGCGTCTTCTTAAATTGGCTCATGCGCAAAGCATAGCACAGAAGTTCCACATTTGGGAACTATTGTTCGTTTACCTTTTGTGGAATAGACGAGACGGCCAAAACGCGGCACGACTTTCGCTCGCCGAATCTACGATCCGTCGTACTCTGGCCACTCCGAGCGTGACGCGCGCGTCGTTCACGATTTCATCGACGCCAGCACCTTCCCGATAAATTCGTTCAGCGCCGGACCATTATCGATCCAGCGCACCACGACGAGCAGATCGTTCTGCCAGTCGATGTACACAATGTTCTGGCCCGCCCCGCGGAAGGTGACGCTCGATTCCGGCGCTGCCGACAGCGGCTTCTTTCCCGTGTTCAAGAACCAGTTCGCGTACCCGTACTCGGCATTTGTGCTGCCCGGCGTGCGCGCCATCTGTATCCACTTTTCCGAAACAATCTGCCGGTCTTGCCACTTGCCGTTGCGAAGGAACAGGTAACCGAACCGCGCCATATCCCAGGCATTGATGAACATCCCGCCGCCCCAATGGCCGCCGCCGGTGACGGACTGAATCTTGCGGCCATCCAGTTCAATCCACGAATTCTCGTATCCGTGCCAGCGCCACGTGCTCGAAGCGCCGATCGGCTCCATTACCTCTTCGCGCAGCACCTCCTGCAACGGCCGGCGGATGACTTGCAGCGCGGCGAGTGCGAGCGCGTTCACGCGCGCGTCGTTGTACTTGTAGTGCGTGCCCGGCTCGTAGAGTTTGCGCTTCGACCACTCGTTCGGCTTGCCTTCCGGCCGGTCCGCCCAGTCCGGCTTGCCCCACAGCGTGCCCTGCCAGTCGCTGGTCTGGCGCAGCAGGTGATCCCAAGTGATAGCCGGGTTGTGCGGATCGTCGAACAGGTCGATACCCGGCGGCATGTAGTCGCGCGCCTTATCGTTGACGTCGCGGATCAATCCCTTCTGCCAGGCGAGTCCGACGACCGTGGTCAGGAATGTCTTGGTCACGCTGTGCGTCATGTCGACGCTGCGCGTGTCGCCCCATTCCGCCACGACATAACCGCGATGGATGACGAGGCCGTTCAATGCGGCGCGCACCTTGGTTGGACCGATCAGCGCATCGAATGGCTCGGACGCGCCAAAGCTCAGCGCTTGCGCCAGCGCCTGATCCTTCGGGGCCGGATTTTCGCTGGCTATCGCGAATTTGATCGCCTGATCGAGCGCTGTGGCGTCGAAACCCGCCTGTTGCGGCGTGCGCCGCTGCCAGTCACCGCGCTCGGGGAAGTACGGCGCAACCGGAGTCTGCGCCGCCGCGCTGTTGAAAAGGACGAGAACCGACACGAAGACATACGCGAGCCGGTGGAACACGAGCACATTGATGTCGAACATGGTGATTCTCCTCAATTGATCCGCATCCGAATTGCCTATGATTGTATCGTTACGCTCGACGCAACTACGGAGCCGGTATGGACGGCGTGCCCAACCCGCGCAGGATGGCTTCAGACCGAGGTAGCGTGTCCGGCGTGACGCGAGAGTCCCCCTTCGCAATCGCCTCGATCATCTCCCGCGATATCCGCGGCGAGAAGTGATAGATGTCCTTGTAGTTATCCAGATTGGTCACCCAGTCCAGCCTGGGCTGGAAATCGTACAGCGCCACGTTCGGCAAGTCGCGCACCGCATCGAACACGCTGCGCTTGAATGCGAGACTGACGTCGACCTGATTGCGCTGCCGGAAATCCTCCCAGACCAGCGCCGACCAGGGCGGGTACACCAGCGAGAACCGGATCTCCGGATGCGCGCGCAGCAGCGGCAGCAGATTGGCGTCGAAACTCGCGCGCATACCGTCCAGTGTCCTATGCGATTGCCCGAAGTTGCGATTGATGTTGCTCAGATCCAGTCCGCGCAGTGTGGCGCCTTTGGAGAATTCGTAGTGATCCGCCCAGTACCACGGCTGGTCGGAATTGGTCGAATAGACGCCGCGGTTCAAGCCGAGAGCGATCTCGGTTGATTTGCCCAGGGTCTGCGCCTGGAGGAGGTAGTGGACATCGTTCCACGGATTCTTGTCGTAAAGATAAAGCGGCAGCGGCTCGGTGACGACTTGCATGGAAGGCGACCCGGCGAACGCATTGAAGTTGAGATCCAGAATGATGTGCTTTGCCCTGGCCGAGGCGAGGATCGTCGTGAGCAGTTGCCGCAACTCGTAGGCCGTCATCGCACCCATCGCCAGATTGATCGCCTTGCCGTTCAGGATCTTGCCGACTTCGGAATTGCGGGTGTTTTCCATCATCGACGAGCCGGTGATCACCGTATCGTAGTCGTAGTGCTTGGCCATGCCGGGGTTGACATAGCGCTGCAAAGTCCGGTAGTAGCGCGCTTCATACCACGTGGGCTTCCGGTATTGCTGAAACGGATCGACGACATAGTTGAACACGGCCACGGCGCCGGTGAAAGCCACAAGGGCCAGCAGCAGCACTTGCGCATAGCGCCGCGCCCGGGTGCGGTCCAGCAGCGGGAATTGCGGCACGATGGATTGGTGGGCGGTCGTGGTTGCCATCAGAAATTGAAGTAGAGAAACTCGGTCACGCGGTCGAGGTTGAGCAGGGCCGCAGCCGCAAGCAGCGCGGCAAAGAGAGCCAAGCGCGCCGACCACTGCCAGCGGAGCAGCAGGGTCTGCGAATTCGGCGCGCACCACGCGATCGTGAAGCCGCCCACCATGATCGCGCCGGTCCAGAGCGTGGCCAGATGGAGGTCCAACCCGGTCCTGGTATACGTGGCCGGATCGAACAGCGGTGTCCACTCGGCGATCGAAGTGTTCATGCCGGCGCCGCGCGCGCCGAACATCACGGCGATGACGTGCAGCGCATCGCCGAGATTGGAAGCGCGGAAAAACACCCAGGCCACAATGGTGAACACAGCGGTGAGCAGCCATGCGGCGCCGCGCGGCAGCGACCAGCCGGCGCGATCCATCATCTGCACGACGATGACGCCCAGGCCATTGAATACGCCCCACGCGACAAAGGTCCAGTTGGCGCCGTGCCACAGGCCGCCCAGCGCAAACGTGATCAGCACGAACAGTAATGCCAGGCGCGGTCCGCGGCGATTGCCGCCCAGGGGAATGTACAGGTAATCGCGCAAAAAGCGCGACAGCGTCATGTGCCAGCGCCGCCAGAATTCCTGGATATTCCGCGACTGATAGGGCGAAGCGAAGTTGAGTGGCAGCCGTATGTTGAGCATCCACGCCATGCCCAGAGCCATGTCGGTGTAGCCGGAAAAGTCAAAATAGATTNNGCGAACTGCGGCATCATCTCGCCGTGATGCAGAATCGGCCCGGCGAGCAGATGGGGAAAGAAACTCACAAACAGGCCGTAGTTGATGAACGACAGTTCGCGCGCGCGGCCGCGATACGCATCGACCAGAAAGGCAATCTGGGTGAACGTGAAAAAACTGATCCCCAGCGGCAGAATCACCTGGGGCAGCAGCCAGTGCGCGTCCAATAATGCGTTGGCATTCGCGACAAAAAAGTCCGCATACTTGAAGTAGCCCAGCAGCGCAAGATTGGCGATGACGCCAATGGCAAGGGCCGCCTTGAGTGAATGCGCCCCGGGTCGCTANNATCCGGCCCACGACAAAGTTGAAGATGATGCTGCCCAGCAGCAGGGGCAGAAACCGCCAGTTCCAGTGCGCGTAAAAGAAACACGACGCGGCAAACAGCCATGCCAACCCGGCGCGCCCCGGCAGCCACCGGTTGAGCGCGTAATAAATCAGGCAGGTCGCCGGCAGAAAGGCGAACAGGAATGCGTAGGAATTAAACAGCATCCACTAACAGCCTGCTAAGGGTATTACAAAATCTCCGCGGCATGATCGGCCAGGCGCGAGCGTTCCCCGCGCATCAGCGTGATGTGCCCGCTATGCGCNNGTGTCGATTTGCGCGATATTGCCCAGGCACACGACCTTGGTGCCCGGTCCGGCGCGGGTGATCAGCGTTTTCATCTGCTTGGGCGTCAGGTTCTGCGCCTCGTCGATGATCAGGAATTTATTGATGAAAGTGCGCCCGCGCATGAAGTTGAGCGACTTGACCTTGATCCGCGAGCGGATCAGGTCGCGCGTAGCGGCGCGGCCCCATTCACCGGCCTCGTCATCGGTCTTGTTGAGCACGTCGAGATTGTCTTCGAGCGCACCCATCCACGGATTCATCTTCTCCTCTTCGGTGCCCGGCAAAAAGCCGATGTCTTCGCCTACCGGAACCGTCACGCGGGTGATGATGATTTCGCTGTACACCTTGAACTCGAGCGTGAGCATCAACCCCGCCGCCAGCGTCAGCAGCGTCTTGCCGGTGCCGGCCTGTCCCAGCAACGTGACAAAATCGACATCGGGATTCATCAGCAGGTTAAGCGCCATATTCTGTTCGCGATTGCGTGCGGTAATGCCCCAGACGTTGTTCTTCTGGTGGGCGTAATCCTTGAGTGTCTCCAGCAGTGCGGTCTTGCCCTTGATCTCGCGCACAATCGCATACAGCGGCGGTGTGTGCTCGGGGCCTTCCTGGTACACGAATTCGTTGAGGAGCAGTTTGGGCACCAGCGGGCCGGTCACGCGATAGAACGTGTGCCCCTGTTGCTGCCAGGATTCCATGCCTTTGCCGTGATCGTCCCAGAAGCTCGTTGGCAGCTCGGTTACGCCGGAGTAGAGGAGTTCGGTGTCTTCGAGCACCTTGTCGTTGAAGTAATCCTCGGCCGCGATCCCGATGGCGCGCGCCTTGATCCGCATGTTGATGTCTTTGCTGACCAGGATCACATGGCGTTTGGGCTGGACCTTGGACTGATGCAGCGCGACGCCGATGATCTGGTTATCGGCGTTGCCGCTCGCGAGATTCCCTGGCAGCGGTGTCGTCACCGTATCGGTCTGCAAATAAATGCGGCCGGTGGCGGCGCCGTTGCTGCGCTTGGCCAGCGGCATGCCCTCGCCGAGGTCGCCCGCTATCGCCGTCACCAGTTCATCGAGAAAGCGGCTCGCCTGCCGCGCATTGCGGGCGACTTCCGTCATGCCTTTCTTGTTGGCATCGAGTTCTTCGAGCGTGCAGATCGGGATGAAAAGGTCGTGTTCTTCGAAGCGAAACAGGCAGGTCGGGTCGTGCATCAGCACATTGGTATCGAGCACGAACAGCTTGGACGGGGGAGATTTCTTGGAGGGTGCTGCGGGCTTCTTCTGGATCATTGCGCTCCTTCGGCAGCGAAGTTGTGTTCGCTGGCTAAATGCTACGCGAGTGGACAAAAAAAGGACAGGGGCCGGGCGTAGCGGCGCGGTTACAACCCCATTTGTGTTGCATTCACACCCGGCTCGGTGAAGGCGAGTATGTCGTCGTAACGATCGCGCAATTGCTGGGCCTTCAGTGGTGCATTGAGGGCGAGCTCACCGCGCGGCGAGTCCTGATGAAAGCGGTGCACGACATGCCGGCCATCGACAATGACAAGGGCGTCCCAGGCATTGCGTCCATCTTCGATGGTGCGCAGGATGGAGAATTTGTGGCTGTAGTCGCGCAGCAGCAACACCAGGCGCGGCAGGTGGCTTTCGATATGCGTGGTTTCGTGAACAATGATTTGCATCCGGCTGCTGTGGTGGCCGAGCAGGAAGGCGCGCAGTAAGTCGACGCGCGCAGGCGCATTCCAGCCACCGTCCCTCAGGTCGCGGTCGAACACCAGGATCTCGGAGGCGGCGAGCGCCAGCAGACGATCCAGCGCCGGTCCATATTCGCTGGGCAGCGTAAACGGAATCGTCTCGGAAACGGCTTTAGGACTCGCTGGAACTTCCGGCATGCAATGCTCCCGTCAGATAGGCCTCATGGAGCAGGCGCAACGTCGCCTTCGGCAATGCCGCGACCGCCGACAATCGCCGACGATCGGCCAGCGTCGCAAGCACCGGGTGATCGGCGAGGGCGGCGATCACTTCTCCATTCAGGTATACGCTGGCGCTATCGTAGAGCATTCGCGCCCGCCGGTCGAGCCGTACCGTGCCGTTGGCGGCGCGCCCGGCGTTCCGGACAAAGTCCGGCAGGGAGAGCGGCGCCTTGGGTGGATCGAAGAACACGTCGGCCTTGGGCTCGGACAACATGCAACCGAGGAAGTGTTCGACGACCGCGCGATCCCAGCGGATCGATTGCAGCATCGCGCCCATGCGGCGCTGCATCTTGTTGTCGATGCGGCCCGGCGTACGTGTTGCCGCCAGATCGGGATCGGCATAGCGCTGTTCCACCAGGGGCAGGGCCTCGGGCAGGAACTGCAGGAAGGCCTCGACCAGCTCCTGGATCGTCGGCGCGCGAAAGCCGATCGAGTAAGTCATGCATTCGGTGATCGCGACGCCATCGTGCGCGACCGACGGCGGTAAATACAGCATGTCGCCCGGATCGAGAGTCCAGCTCTCCTCCGGCTTGAAGTGCCGGAGGATCTTGAGCGGCATGCCGGCGGAGAGACGCAAGTCCTGCTGCGTGCTGGTCCGCCAGCGGCGGCGGCCCGGACCCTGCAACAGGAACACGTCGTAGGAATCGAAATGCGGACGAACACCGCCACCCGGCATGGCATAGGTGATCATCAGATCGTCGAGCCGCGCATGGGGAATGAAAGCGAACCGCTGCAGCAAGGCTGCGGCCGCATCGACGTGCAGATCCACGCCCTGGACCATCAGCGTCCAGTCGGTTGCCGGCAGCGACTTCATGTCCGATGCCCGGAAAGGCCCGTGCTCCAGCGACCACACGGGCTTCTTCGCGCTGCCGCCCTTCACCACCAGGCGGGATTCGACGTCGTCGCGTCCGGCCAGCGCAAACAGCTCCCGCTTGGGGCAAACACCGGTAAACCCGGGTATCGCCTGCCGGATCAGGCGCGCTGTCTTCTGCCAATGGCGGCGCATGAATTGCGCCGGAGCCAGACCGCCCAGCAACGTGTTATCCATACCAAATTATACGCAGCGGGCGCGACTCCGGCGCAGGCTGTCTGCAGTCGATTTTCGGTGGAAATCTAGGTATAGTTCCGGCTGCCATCATTCCTGGAACCATCATGCGCATTTTCAAGAACACCGCCGTCACCCTCAACTATTCCCTGTTCGATCCTGACGGCGAGCTGATTGAAAAGAGTAGCGAACCGCTTACATATTTGCACGGCGGGTACGACAACATCTTCCCCAAAGTCGAAGAGGCACTGGAGCAAAAACAGGAGGGCGACAAGGTATCCATCGTCATGGAATCGGACGAGGCATTCGGCGAATACGACGAGGAACTCGTGCGGGTGGAAGACACAGCCAAGTTTCCGCCCAGCATCAAGGTCGGCGACCAGTTCGAAGGCANNATATCGCCGAAGGCAAGGTGATCGCCGACGGCAACCATCCGCTGGCGGGGATCCGCCTGCGCTTTGACTGTGAAGTGATGGAAGTACGGCCGGCGTCAAAGGAAGAGATCATGCACGGCCACGTGCATGGCGCGGGCGGGCATCACCACTAGAGTGTGGCTACACCCCCTCCGCAACGAACTCCGCAGCCTTGTGACTCCCATCGCAATAGGGCTTGTTGCGCGATTGGCCGCAGCGGCACAGGTACGTTGTGGTCGTGCGGTTGACGGTCTTGCCGGTGCTGGTGACGATTTCGACAGAGCCTTCAACGTGCAGCGGACCGTTGACGGTCGGGCTGATGTGCAGCGGTCCTTCGCGCCTGGCCAGCGGGCTGCTTTCCTCCACCGCGACCTCGCTGCTCGCCACAAAGCCTGCGGCGGCATGGCCGCCGTCGCAATATGGCTTGTTCTTTGACGCGCCGCAGCGGCACAAGGTGGCGCGATAGCTCGGCTCCTGGCCGGCAATATGAAGTTCCGCATGGAATGCCAGAGGCCCGTTTTCACGGATGCGCACCAGATTGACCTTGGGTGGCTGTTCATTGGGTCCGCCATCGAGGCGGTCGTACATGATGGCGCCCGACGGGCACTGGTGCGCGAGTTCTGCGACGGCCTCCGGTGTGGCCGCGTCGGGATGAATCCACTCGCCTTGCACATTCGGCACGAACACGTCCGGGCGCGACAACACACAGCCGCGCGAGTGGATGCACTTGCTGGCGTCAAAGCGGATGCGTGCTTTTTTGCCTTCTACGATTTCGATACTGTCCATTGGCGCGTCCTTGTCTTGTTAACAGCCTGTAAATGCATGAATGCCGATGCGTCACTCATCGAGCATCGTGCCACAGTTTCTTCAGCGCATAAAGCGCATCCAGCGCCTCGCGTGGGCTCATTGCGTCAGGGTCGGTCGCGCGCAGCCGGTCCAGAATTTCCTGCGCGGAGGATATCGGCGTGGCCTCTGGTTCACTGGATTCCGCCACCGCCTTTGATGCAAACAGGTCGCTTTGCGGACTCCTGGTCGCATTGCTGTCTTCGAGCGCGGTCAGGTATTTTTGCGCCTGGCGCACGGTCTCGCCGGGCACGCCGGCCAGCCGTGCCACCTGCAGGCCATAGCTCCGGCTCGCCGGTCCCGCGGCGACTTCATGGAGGAACACGATCTGCTGGCCCTGTTC
This sequence comes from Betaproteobacteria bacterium, assembly GCA_003153335.1. Taxonomy (GTDB): domain Bacteria; phylum Pseudomonadota; class Gammaproteobacteria; order Burkholderiales; family Casimicrobiaceae; genus PALSA-1005. The sequence continues at coordinate 18,735 of PLYG01000242.1, forward strand.
GTTCCTGAACTCGGCTGCATCGAAATGCGCGTTGACGCACGCGGGGAGTTCCTTCGCGAGTGCCGTCAATTCGAAATAGTGCGTGGCGAAGAGCGTCAGGCATTGGTTTTTGGTCGCGAGGTGGCGCGCAATAGCCCAAGCGAGCGCTAAGCCATCGAAGGTCGAAGTGCCGCGGCCGA
>PLYG01000013.1 GCA_003153335.1 Betaproteobacteria bacterium
CGGGGTTGATCGCGGCGTCGGTTTGGATAAAGTTCTCGAACTCGTTGATGCCCAGACGATTCCGCCCGAGCGCGCTGACGATGCCCGAGGTGACCGTATTGGTCACGCCAAACGGATTGCCGATCGCCAGCACGGGGTCGCCGACCTGCAGTAGCTCGTCATTGCCCAGCGTGATCGCCGGCAAATTGTCGGCATTGACCTTGAGCACGGCGATGTCGGTATCCGGGTCGGTGCCCACGATCTTTCCGGTGAGCTTGCGCCCGTCGGCCATCACCAGTTCGATGGTGTCCGCACCCTCCACCACGTGGTTGTTGGTCAATATGTAGCCCTGCGCGCTGACGATCACGCCCGAGCCCAGACNNTGACTTGATGCGGTGCCGCGCCGCTGGACGAGGTTTGAACGATCGCGGCGGCCGGCTGTTCCTGAACCAGCACGACGCTCTCGGGCCGGCCGGCGCGCGAAAGCCACTCGGGTTTCAGGGTGGTTACAACGAAAAGCAGGGCCAGGCAGATGGTGCAAGCCTGGGCAAAGATCAACCAAAGTCGACGCATGGTGAAGAATCCTCGGTCAAAGCCGAATAGTTGCTAGTTGGGGACGATTTTAGGGGATGCCAGCACTGGTTATAACGAAGCGCATGGGGATTTGGTTTCATGTCGGGGCCAGTAATTCAATACGCTGCTGCGAGGAGTGCGGTTTGGTGGACGGTGGCACGGCTTGCGCGAGCTAGCTTGACACGAAGTGACTCTCTTCGATTTATTGCTGCGCCTCACGCTAGCCCCCTTGTATGTGCAATTATAGAGTTTGAGGACGCCAGATCGATCAACCCAGGTTCTCCCCGCGAGCGGGGCGAGGGTACTGTAAATGCCGAAATCCGATAACTTATCAGTAACTTAGCAACATAAGGCTTCCGTTCTGATCACGGAATCGCTATAATCGTCGGGTTTTGCCGATAACGCCTTCTCACCAACGCAATCAACGGGGAATCGCCGTGAGTAACCCACCCGCAGTTGACACCAAGCGACGCCGTTTTCTGGTCACTGCCACCGCAACGGTGGGCGGGATCGGAGCCGTCGCGGCCGCCTTGCCTTTCGTGTTCAGCCTGCAACCGTCGGAGCGCGCCAAGGCCGCGGGTGCTCCGATCGAGGTGGACATCAGCAAGCTGGAGCCAGGCCAGAAGCTCGACGTCGAGTGGCGCGGCAAGGTTGTCTGGATCCTCAACCGCTCGAAGGCGATGCTGGACTCCCTGAAGTCGCTCGACGACAAGGTCGCCGATCCCAACTCGAAGAACAAGCAGCAACCCGAATACGCGAAGAACGAATTCCGGTCGCGCGCGAGCAAGCCAGAGGTCCTGGTCATGGTCGGCATCTGCACCCATCTGGGCTGTTCGCCGACGTTCCGGCCCGAGGTGACGGCAGACGGCGAGGGCTTTTACTGCCCCTGCCACGGCTCGAAGTTCGACTACGCGGGTCGCGTGTTCAAGGGCGTTCCGGCGCCGATCAACCTCGAGGTTCCGCCGTACAAATATTTCGCCAACGACACTAAAATCATCATTGGTGACGACAGCGGCGCGGCCTGACGACGGGAAGGACAGAGAACAAAATGAGCAAGCTGCTGACCTGGATCGACGACCGCTTCCCCCTCACCAGGATGTGGGAAGAGCAATGGGGCAAGTACGTCGCGCCCAAGAACTTCAACTTCTGGTACTACTTCGGATCGCTCGCCGCCTTCGTGCTGGTGATCCAGATCGTGTCCGGTATTTTCCTGACCATGAACTACAAGCCCGACGCAACCAAGGCGTTCGAGTCGGTCGAGTACATCATGCGCGACGTGTCGTGGGGCTGGCTGGTTCGCTACATCCATTCGACCGGCGCCTCGGCGTTCTTTGTCGTCGTGTACTTGCACATGTACCGCGGGCTGATTTACGGCTCGTACCGCAAGCCGCGCGAACTCATCTGGATTTTCGGCGTGATGATTTACCTGTGCCTGATGGCCGCAGCCTTCACCGGCTATCTGCTCCCCTGGGGCCAGATGTCGTACTGGGGCGCGCAGGTGATCGTCAACCTGTTCTCCGCGATTCCCTGGATCGGGCCGGATCTCGCCGTATGGATCCGCGGCGACTACGTGATCTCCGATGTGACGCTGAACCGCTTTTTCGCGTTCCACGTCAGCGCGCTGCCGCTGGTGCTGCTGGGCCTGGTGGTCGCGCACCTGCTGGCACTGCATGAAGTGGGCTCCAGCAATCCGGACGGCGTCGAAGTGAAAAAGCAGCCCAAGGATCCGGTGACCCACCTGCCGCCGGACGGCATCAACAGCCATCCGTACTACTCGATCAAGGACATCGTTGGCGTGGTGTTCTTCCTGTTCATCTTCTCGATCGTCGTGTTCTTCATGCCCGAAGTCGGCGGCTACTTTCTCGAAGCCAACAACTTCATCCCGGCCGATTCGCTGAAGACTCCGGCCCACATCGCGCCGGTCTGGTATTTCACGCCGTACTACTCGATCCTGCGCGCGGTGCCGCCGATGTTCGAGTCGCAGTTTCCCGGTGTAATCGCGATGGGCGCGTCGGTCATGGCGTTCTTTTTCCTGCCGTGGCTGGACCGCGGCGCGGTGAAGTCGATCCGCTACCGCGGCTGGATGTTCAAGATCCCGCTGGCGATTTTCGTGATCACGTTCCTGGTGCTGGGCTGGCTCGGCACGGAGCCCACCGACTTCCTGGGCAAGCTGGGGGAAGTCGAGATCGCAACCCTGCTCGCCCGCATCTTTACGGTGGTGTACTTTCTGTACTTCGTGCTGATGCCCTGGTACACCAAGGCGGACAAGACCAAACCCGAACCTGATCGCGTGACGGGGTAATGAACATGCTGCGCAAGACTCTGACAATCGTAGCCGCCGGTCTCCTGATCGCGGCGCTCGCCCATGCCGAAGGTCCGCAGATGACGGCGCAAATCGCGCCGATCGATCGCCACGACGTCGCGTCGCTGCAGCGCGGCGCTCGGATGTTCGTCAACTACTGCCTGGGCTGCCACAGCGCCCAGCACATGCGCTACAACCGGCTGCAGTCCGATCTCGGGCTGTCGGAAAAGCAGGTTGCCGAAAATCTGATCTTCCGCGGCGCGCTCGCCAAGGATGGGTACGTAACCGACAAGGTCGGCGAATCTATGAAGACGTCGATGGACCGCGCCGACGCCAAGGCGATATTCGGCGTGGCGCCGCCGGACCTGTCGGTCGAAGCACGGGTGCGCGGGACCGACTGGCTGTATGCCTATTTGCGCGGTTACTACCGAGATGAAAAGTCCGCCACCGGCTGGAATAACCTGGCGTTTCCCAGCGTGGCGATGCCGCATGTGCTGTGGGAGCTCGGCGGGCAGAGCAAACTGGCGGTGCGCGAATTCGACAATCACGAAGAGGCCAAGGGTGCATTCGTGCAGACCCACGTCGTGGGCAGTCTCGAAGCCATCCACACGAAGAAGGACGGCAAGGAAATGGTGAAGTACGTCCTGAAAACCATCGAGCCCGACAAGCCCGGCAAGCTGTCGGTGCATGACTACGATGTCGTCGTCGCCGACCTCGTCAACTATCTGGACTACATGGCGGAGCCGGTCAAGAACGAGCGCATCCAGCTCGGGATCAAGGTTCTGATATTCCTCGCCATCCTGTTCGTATTTGCCTACTGGACCAAGCGCGAATACTGGAAAGACGTTCACTAGTTTTTTCGAACCCGGCGGGGAGGGCAGGGGCTCGCTCCTGCCCTCTGATTTTTTCAAAGGGTTTTCCGGAAGAGTTTTTTGGAAGGAATCACGACCATGATGACACTGTATTCAGGAACCACGGATCCGTTCAGCCAGCGCTGCCGGATCGTGCTGCACGAAAAAGGCATGGACTTCCAGATCATCGATGTCGACGTCGACCACAAGCCCGAAGATCTGGCCGTGATCAATCCGTACAACCGGACTCCCGTCCTGGTCGAGCGCGATCTGGTGCTCTACGAGTCCAACATCATCAACGAGTACATCGACG
>PLYG01000054.1 GCA_003153335.1 Betaproteobacteria bacterium
TCAATTCGATGTTGTCGTCATCGGCGGCGGCCCTGGCGGCTATGTGGCGGCAATCCGCGCCGCGCAATTGGGCTTCAAGGTCGCCTGCATCGACGCCTGGACGCGCAATGGCCGCGCCAGTCTCGGCGGCACGTGCGTAAACGTCGGCTGCATCCCGTCCAAGGCGCTGCTGCAATCGTCGGAAAACTATCACCTGGCTGAGCATGAATTTGCCAAACACGGGATCGGGATCAAGGGTCTCGCGATCGACGTGGCGGTCATGCAAAAGCGCAAGGACGGCATCGTCGACCAGTTGACCGCCGGGGTTCAGTACTTGTTCAAGAAGAACAAGATCACGCAGATGCACGGTCTGGGCAGCTTTTCGGCCGCTCTGGAAGACGGGTGGCAGATCAGGGTCGCGAAGCATGACGGTGGCACGGAAGACGTGACGGCAGCGCAGGTGATTGTTGCGACCGGCTCGGTGCCCCGGCAGTTGCCAGGCGCCACCATCGACAACAAGCTGGTCTGCGACAACGAAGGCGCGTTGGCCCTCTCGACAGTTCCGGCCCGGCTCGGTGTCATTGGTGCCGGTGTGATAGGGCTGGAACTGGGCAGCGTATGGCAGCGCCTGGGCGCGGCGGTGACCGTGCTGGAAGCGCTGCCGGCGTTTCTTGGCGCGGCCGACGAGCAAATCGCGAAGGAAGCGCGCAAGATCTTCACCAGGGATGGCGGGCTCGATATTCAGTTGGGCGTCAACATTTCCAAGGTGAGCGCCGGCAAGAAGGGCGTCGTCGTCGACTACGCCGATGCGGAGGGCAAGGTGCTACGCGCGACATTCGACCGGCTGATCGTTGCCATAGGCCGGGTTCCGACCACCGAGGGACTGAACGCCGAAGGGGTCGGTCTCCAACTCGACGCGCGCGGCTTTGTCGTCGTCGATGATCACTGCAAGACCAATCTGCCCAACGTCTGGGCGGTTGGCGACGTCGTGCGCGGACCGATGCTGGCGCACAAGGCCGAGGAAGAGGGCGCCGCGGTCGCGGAGCGCATCGCGGGGCAACACGGCCATGTCAACTTCAATACCGTGCCCTGGGTCATCTACACATCGCCCGAGATTGCATGGGTGGGCAAGACCGAGCAGGCGCTCAGGGCCGAAGGCGTCCTCTACCGAGCCGGAACGTTTCCGTTTTCGGCCAACGGCCGTGCCAAGGCACTCGGCGACCAGCGCGGCCTGGTGAAATTTCTGGCCGACGCGAAGACCGACCGCATTCTCGGCGTGCACATGATCGGGCCGCTGGTGTCGGAGCTGATCACCGAAGCAGTGGTGGCGATGGAATTCGGTGCGTCGTCCGAGGATATCGCCCGCATATGTCACGCGCATCCGTCCTTGACCGAAGTCGTGCACGAGGCGGCGCTGGCAGTCGACAAGCGGAGCATTCACATCTGAGCCGGGCGGCATCGCCCGGCTGTGGATTGCGTACCCGATTCGGCGAGGTGGGGATCGCGTTGCTCCACCCATCCACCATAACCGGCTGCCCTGATGCGCGATAGCGTGCACGAAATCGAACAGCCGCAACCGTTGCCGCGCATAGGCGGGGGCAGCGTTTTCGATGCGATCGAGTACACCGAGCCCGCCAAGCGCCTGACGGCAACGGTCGCCGAGCTGTATCGGGAGACCCTGGACCGGCGCGGGTTCGCGGCCGATGATGCGCAATACGCCGCAGTGCTGCGGCTGCAGCGAGTCTACGAGGAGTGGATGGCCTACAAGGCCAGGCGCTCTTCGGCGCTGCGCCGGCTGGTCGTGCGTCCCCCGTTGCCGCGCGGCGTCTATTTGTGGGGCGGCGTCGGACGCGGCAAGAGCTTTCTGCTGGACAGCTTCTACTTGACGCTGCCCCTGCTGCGCAAGCGGCGCGTGCACTTCCATCATTTCATGCGCGACGTGCATCGCGAGATGGACACGTTGCGGGGCACGGCCGATCCGCTCGAAGCCGTTGCCGAACGGATCGCCACGCGCTACCGGCTGATCTGCTTCGACGAATTCCACATTAACGACATTGCCGATGCGATGATCCTGCGCCGCCTGCTGCAAAAGACCATGGATCGCGGCGTCGTCTATTGCATGACCTCCAATTACCATCCGGACGAACTCTATCTGAACGGCTTGAAGCGGGACAATTTCCTGCCGACCATCGCCCTGATCAAGGAGCGGCTGGACGTGGTCAACGTCGACAGCGGCGTCGATTACCGGCGGCGCACCCTGGAGCAGGTGCAGGTCTATCACACGCCGCCGGGACCGGCGGCCGAAGCGGCGCTGATGGCGACATTCAGGCGCATTGCCGACGTCGAAGAGGAACACCACGAACTCGATGTCGAAGGACGGGTGATTCCGTACCGGCATCGCGCCGGCGGCGTGGTCTGGTTCGACTTCAAGGTGCTGTGCGGCCATGGCCGTTCGCAACTGGACTACCTGGATCTGGCCAAACGTTTCCACTCGGTCATCGTGTCCGGGGTTCCGCGTTTCGACGACGCCAATCCGGACGAATTGCGCCGCTTCACGCTGCTGGTCGACGTGTTCTATGAAAGCAGGATCAAACTCATTCTGTCTGCTGCCGCACTAATCGGCCAGTTGCTCGCCATCGATCCGGACCATGTCGACCGCCGGTTCAAGGCCATGGTGTTCGAGTTTTCCCGTACCCTGAGCCGCCTGACCGAAATGCAGACCAGGGATTACATGACCGCGGCCCGGATACTCCCGGGCTGATCGGCGTGTGGGCGCCGCAGCGCTACCGCTGCCGCTCAACATCGCGACTTGTTTTGCCGTCACGCTTTGCTGCGCAGCGATCTCGTGGCATCTGGTCGAACATCCGGCGCGCACGTCCGCTCGTCTCTTGATCTGGATCAACGGGTGATGGCCGCGGATTCATATGCCCTATAACTGAGCCGTGTACAATTTCGGGCACGCCGGCGAACCGTGCTACACCCTGCGCCGGAAACAGCGAAGCAATCGAGGAGAGGACCGTGGGCCGCTACGCCGATACGTACCGCCGTTCCATTGAGCACCGCGAGGAATTCTGGCGCGAGCGCGCTGCGCTGATTCACTGGCAGGAGCCGTTCCGGCAGGTGCTCGACTACAGCAAGCCTCCGTTTGCCAGATGGTTCGTCGGCGGCAAAACCAACATTTGCCACAACGCGATCGACCGGCACCTGGGTGCGCGCGGCGATCAGGCAGCGCTGAAATTTATCTCCACGGAAACCGGGCAGCAGGCCACTTACACGTACAAGGACCTGTACGCCGAAGTCAACCGCTTTGCCGCAATCCTGCAGGCGCAGGGCGTGGGCAAGGGCGATCGCGTGCTGATCTACATGCCGATGATCGTGGAGGCGGTGTTCGCGATGCTCGCCTGTCTGCGCATCGGCGCGATTCATTCCGTCGTCTTCGGCGGGTTCGCGGCGGCGTCGCTGGCGACGCGGATCGATGATGCCTCGCCCCGCGTCATGGTGACTGCCGATGCCGGGATGCGCGCCGGCAAGGCGGTGCCCTACAAGCACCTGGTCGACGAAGCAGTCCGTCTGGCGCAAAGGCCGCCGGCCAAGGTCATCATCGTCAATCGCGGCATCGACCCCGACCTGCCGCGGACGGCGGGCCGCGACCTCGACTACGCAGCCTTGTGCGCGGAGCACGCGCATGCGCAGGTGCCGTGCGTGTGGCTGGAGTCCTCCGATCCCTCGTACATTCTGTACACCTCCGGCACCACGGGCAAGCCCAAGGGTGTGCAGCGCGACACCGGCGGTTACGCGGTCGCGCTCGCGTACTCGATGCACAGCATTTTTTGCCTGGAACCGGGCGAGACCTTTTTTTGCACCAGCGACATCGGCTGGGTCGTCGGGCATTCCTATATCGTCTACGCGCCGCTGTTGAATGGCTCGACCACTATCATGCATGAAGGCCTCCCGATCCGGCCCGATCCGGGCATCTGGTGGAAGATCGTCGCCGACCATGGCGTGAAGACCATGTTCTCCTCGCCGACCGCCATCCGCGTCCTGAAAAAGCAGGATACGGCCTACATGCGCGCCCACGACACCTCGAGTCTCAAGCGGCTGTTTCTCGCCGGTGAACCGCTGGACGAGCCGACGGCGCGCTGGGTGACCGACGCGCTGGGCGGCACCGCCATCATCGACAACTACTGGCAGACCGAAACCGGCTGGCCGATTCTGTCCGCCCAGCCCGGCATCGAAGATACCCCGCGCAAATTCGGCTCGCCCTCGTTTCCGGTTACGGGCTACGACGTGGCGCTGCTGGACGAAGCGACGGGGGCCGAGGTCGGCGTGGGTGAAAAAGGCGTGCTCACCATCGTGCCGCCGCTGCCGCCCGGATGCATGAGCACCATCTGGGGTAACGACGAGCGCTTTGTCTCGACCTACTTTGCCACTGTCCCGGGGAAGCTCGTCTATTCGACGTTCGATTGGGCGACGCGTGACGCCGACGGCTACTACTTTGTGCTGGGGCGCACCGATGATGTGATCAACGTTGCCGGGCACCGGCTGGGAACGCGGGAGATCGAGGAGGCGGTGCAGGCGCATGCCGGGATTGCCGAGGTCGCCGTCGTCGGCGTCGCCGATCCGCTGAAGGGACAGGTGCCGCTGGCGTTCGCCGTGGTCAAGGATCCGGCACGGATAGCGACGCCGGAACTCAGGGCCGTTTTCGAGAAGGAAGTGATGGCCGTGGTCGATCGGGAGCTGGGCGCAATCGGCCGGCCGGCGCACGTCCATTTTGTCTCTGTGCTGCCCAAGACGCGCTCGGGCAAGCTGCTGCGGCGCTCGATCCAGGCGCTGGCCGAGGGGCGGGACCCGGGCGACCTGACGACGATCGAGGATCCGGGCGCACTGGAGCAAATCACGTCTGCGCTGCTGGCTAGGAGCCTGCCGGACTTAGGATGATTCGGCTGCAACGGTGATGGAGCGGTCCATATTTCGCCGCTTTCTCCTTACGTATTCCCGATATGTGCGTCGAAAGTGTCAAAATCTGTCCTCGCTCCCTCGCCGTTTCGCTATCGAACACCTAAGTCCGACAGGCTCCTACAAGTTGACGGATCAAGCGCACTGGCGCGCGGACGTGTCCGATCGGGCACGGCAGCCGCGCAGGGGCGTAAAATCGCGGCTTTGCCGTTCGGGTTGACCATGCTCAAATCTCCCCAACATGTCCCGCTCGCGATCATGACGCGCGGCGGCGCCACCGAGTCGGTGCACTATGGTTCGGTAGCGGTCACCGACGCCGAAGGCAAGCTGCTGTACAGCGCGGGGGACCCGCAGGCGCCGATGTTCACCCGGTCTTCGCTCAAGCCCTTTCAGGCGATGCCGGTGCTTGAGCGCGGCGCCGATCGCGCGTTTGGGTTCGGCGTGCGGGAGCTGGCGCTGATGTGCGCCAGCCACTCGGGCGAAGCCCGGCATGTCGAGGTCGTAGCGGGGATGCTGCAAAAGATCGGTTGCACCGCCGATGACCTGCAATGCGGCAAACACGTGCCGTATTTCTACCAATATCTGGAGCGGACGCCGGAGCCGGGCGCGACGTTTTCCACGTTGCATCACAATTGCTCGGGCAAGCACTCGGGGATGCTGACGTATTGCCGTCATTGCGGGCACGAAATCTGGAATTATCTCGATCCGCAACACCCGCTGCAGCAGGCGATCCGGCGTTCGGTCGCGCACTTCACCGGCACGCCCGAAGCGGGACTGGTCATGGGCATCGATGGCTGCAGCGCGCCGAACTATGCGGTGCCCTTATCCGGGCTGGCGCGGGCGTTTGCGAAGCTTACCGCGGCCGGCGAAGATGCCGACTACGGCGATGCGCCGGCGCGCTTGTTCGAGGCGATGTCCACGCACCCGGAACTGGTGTCCGGCGAACGGCGCAACGACCTGGCGCTGATGCAGACCGGCAAAGGCGACTGGGCGACCAAGGTCGGCGCCGAAGGCGTCCAGGGTATCGCGGTCAGGAGCCGCGGCATCGGCATCGCGATCAAAATCGCCGACGGCAATGCGCGCGCACTATTCCCGGTGACGGTGGCGGTGCTGCAGCAGCTTGGGCTTTTGGCCGATCCCATCGCGACGCCGCTGGCGAACTATTTCGAGCCGCTGCAGCACAATCTGCGCGGCCTGGTCACCGGCAAGATCCAGCCCGTTGTCATACTGCGCGCGGCGTAAACCGGAATTTCCGCATAATGGCCGCACCCGACCCAAATAACCCTACTGCGGGCGAACTTTTGCCAGCGCGCGCGGTCATTGAACCCATGGAACGCATACGCAAGCTGGCAACAACGGGGAACAATGTGCCGCTGGCCGCTCCGCGCCCTTCGGCTATACTTCGGACAGCGGCGGGAACTGTCGCGGGAACGATCCCACGGATGGCGCCCAGATTGGTCGTAGCGGCCCCGCCGCGAACAATAACCGGCGAGGAGCCCCGGCCGATGGCCGAACCGACCGTAAGACAGGTCGACCAGCAGCTGGTGGAACGAGCCCAGCGCGGCGACAAAAAAGCTTTTGAACTACTGGTTCTCAAATATCAGCGAAAGCTTGCGCGGCTGTTGTCGCGCTTTGTGCGCGATCCGGCGGAGGTGGAGGATGTGACCCAGGAGGCGTTCATCAAGGCCTACCGCGCGTTGCCGTCGTTCCGCGGCGAATCCGCTTTTTATACCTGGCTTTATCGCATTGGCATAAATACCGCGAAAAACTATCTCGTAGCGCTGGGGCGGCGGGCGCCCACGACGACCGAATACGACGCGGAAGAGGCGGAGAGTTTCGACGACGCCGACAATTTGCGCGACTACAACACGCCCGACGCGATGCTGCAGTCAAAAGAAATTGGCGACGCGGTGAACCGCGCGATGGAAGCGTTGCCTGAGGAACTGCGCACGGCAATCACCCTGCGCGAAATTGAAGGCCTGAGTTACGAAGACATAGCGAATGTCATGGCGTGTCCGATCGGCACGGTGCGTTCGCGAATTTTCCGGGCACGGGATGCGATTGCGGCAGAATTGCGCCCGCTACTCGATACGAACGACGACCGCAGGTGGTAGAGGTGGTAGATATGAACCGTGAACAGATATCGGCGCTGATAGATGGCGAACTTGACGAGGCGCGGGCGCAGGCCTTGTGCGCGCAATTGAAAAGCGAAGAATCCTGCGAATGCTGGGCAGCCTATCACCTGATCGGCGATGTACTGCGCAACGATTGCCTGGCGCAGCAGGGCTTTGCGCGGCGCTTTGCCGAACGTCTGGCGGCGGAGCCAACGGTGCTCGCTCCCGGTTACAAGCAGTTGGCAGAGGGTCGGAGTGGGTTCGGCTGGCAGGCGGCGGTTCGCGCCCGGCCGTGGCACTACGGGATGGCGGCGGCGGCTTCGGTGGCCGCGGTCGGCCTGGTCGGCTGGTTCGGGATGCAGGAATTCAACCTCGGGCCGGGGGTGAGCGAGCTGGCAACGGCCAGACCCGCCACAACCACGCTGGCAACAGCGGCGGATACCAAGTCGATCGCGCAAGCCAATCGCAAGGCCCAGAGCCTGGGCATCAACCCCTACCTGCTGGTGCACCAGGAATATTCGCCGACCACGGCGATGCAAGGCGTGCGCCCCTACGTGCGTACCGTCGCCGACATGGCAGCGCCCGAGTAGCAGCCCAGACCACACCATGCAAGCAGTGTTCCAGGTGGCACGATCCGGGCTGGTCGTGCTGGGATTCGTGTGGCCGTGGTGCGCCCACGCGACCGACGCGACCGATTGGCTGCATCGGGTNNCATCGGGCGGCGTCCGCGGCGCAACGCTTGAATTACGTCGGCACCATTCTTTATCAGCATGGCACCCGCATCGAGACCTCGCGCATCGTCCACTACGTAGACCCCACAGGCGAATACGAAAAGCTGGTGAATCTCGACGGACCGCCGCGCGAGGTGATCCGCAACAACGAACAGGTCACTTGCTATCTGCCGGATTCGAAGCTGGTGCGTATCGAGAACCGCGCCTCGCGCTCGGTGTTTCCGTCATTGCTGCCGAACCAGATCGCCACGCTGGCGCAGAACTACATCATGCGCCAGGCCGAGCCGGCGCGCGTGGCGGGTCACGACGCCCAGGCCTTTGTGCTGGAGCCGCGGGACGGCATGCGCTACGGCCATGTCTTCTGGACCGACGCGGCGACCGGATTGCTGCTCAAGACCCGGATGTTCGACGAGAACAACCGGGTGGTGGAAATGTCGGCGTTTCTGGAAGTGCAGATCAACGCCCGTGTCGACCGCTCGATGGTCCAGCCTTCGTATCCGGCGCAGCCGGCCGACTGGCTGGTTCAACGTGCGCCGGCCGGCGATGCCGTGCAAAAGCCCACCGGCTGGTGGGTGACCAGGTTGCCGTCGGGCTTCAACAAGATTGTCGAAGGCTTCCGGATGCTGCCCGACCGCACCGAACCGGTCGCGCATATTGTCTATACCGACGGGCTGGTCGCAGTTTCCGTTTTCGTCGAAGCCATGCCGGGAACGCCGCAAGCGCTCGGTTTGTCACAGCAGGGCGCAATCAATATCTACAAGCGTCAGCTCGACGAATTTTTGGTAACCGTTTTGGGCGAGACGCCGGGCGTCACCGTGAGGCAGATCGCCAGTTCCGTAATGCACAGGTAGCAACAAGAGGATGGAATCCATGAAAATGACAGTCGATAAATCTCTGGGGGCGCTGCTCGGCGCTGTGTTTTCCGCTCTCTGGCTGGGGCTCGTTCCGGCAGCAGAGGCGCAGCGCTTGCCGGACTTCACCGAGATCTATGAAAAGCAGGCGGCCACGGTGGTCAGTATCGAGACCAAGCAAAAGGTCAAGCACGCCGGCGGCATTACGGTACCGCCCGGCATCGATGAAAACGATCCGTTCTATGACTTTTTCCGGCGCTTTGCGCCGCGCGGACAGCAGCGCGACCGCGAAATCGAAATCCCGGGTTCCGGTTCGGGTTTCATCGTCAGCAGCGATGGCTACATCATCACCAATCATCACGTGGTCGATGATGCCGATGAAGTGCGCGTGCTGTTGAACGACAAGCGCGAATTCAAGGCCAAGGTGATCGGCTCGGATAAACGCACCGACACGGCGCTGATCAAGATTGAAGCGACCGGCTTGACCAAAGTCAGCATCGGCGACCCCAACAAGATGAAGGTCGGCGAGTGGGTCGTGGCGATCGGGCAGCCGTTCGGGCTGGAGAGCACGATGACTGCCGGCATCCTGAGCGCCAAACAGCGTGACATCGGCGGCACCGATCTCGTGCCGTACATGCAATCCGATGTGCCAATCAATCCGGGCAGCTCGGGCGGGCCGCTATTCAACATGAAGGGCGAAGTCGTCGGCATCAATTCGATGATCTTCAGCCGCTCAGGCGGCTCCCAGGGCGTGTCTTTTTCGATTCCCATCGACGTTGCGATGAATGTGGTCGACCAGTTGCGCGACTCGGGCAAAATCCGCCGCGGACGCATCGGCGTGTCGATCGGACCGGTCGACAAGGACAAGGCCGAGGCGTTCGGCCTGACCAAGGCGCAGGGTGCGTTGGTCAACGAGGTGGTCAAGGGCGCCCCGGCCGACAAGGCCGGCATCGAGGCCGGCGACATCATCCTCAAGTTCGAAGGCAAGACCGTCGAAAGATCGAGCGACCTGCCGCGTATCGTGACCCAGATCAAGCCCGGTACCAAGGCGACGGCGCAGATCTGGCGCAAGGGCGCGACGAAGGACGTGAGCGTCGTCGTCGAGGAAATGAAGGAAGACGATCAGCCCAGGACCGACCGCCGCGGCAATCGCGGCAAGGACAAGGAGCCGGCCGACAAGGCGAACCGGCTGGGCCTGATTGTTGCCCCGCTGTCGGAGGACGACAAGAAGGAGCTCAAGCTAAAGAGCGGCCTGAAGATCGAGCAGAATGTCGGCACGTCGCGCGGTTTGCAGGAAGGCGACGTGATCCTCTCGGTGGTCAACAAGGGCACGATCACGGAGCTTAAGTCGGTGGAGCAGTTCAATCAGTTGCTCGCCAAGCTCGAGACCGGCAGCAATGTGACGCTGCAAATCCGTCGTGGCGACAGCACGGCGTTTCTCTCCATGCGGGTCACCGAGTAGTTGGCGGACCTGCCCCATCTGGTCGTCTACAGCCGCGCCTATTGCCATCTTTGCGATGACATGGTCGCGGCGCTGACAGCCCTGCAGCCGCAGCACGGATTTTCGATGGACGTGGTGGATGTCGATGCGGATCCGGAACTGGAAGCGCGGTATGATTTGCTGGTGCCGGTGCTGACCGTGAACGGCAACGAGATCTGCCACTACTTTCTGGACCGCGAAAAGCTCGCAGCGACCCTGGCAGGCTGTTGAAAAGCAACTGCGGTGGCGATGGCTAAAGACCGGGAAATCTGTTAGAATTCAATCAGTTCTCTTTGCTGCAAAAAGGGCACCCGGCGTGCCCTTTTTTCTTTGCCGCCCCTCGCCGCTTTGGACACTGATGGATCACATCAGAAATTTTTCCATCATCGCCCACATTGATCAATGGAAATCGACTCTCGCGGATCGGTTCATCCAGCTTTGCCGCGGACTCTCCGACCGCGAGATGGAGGAACAGGTCCTGGATTCGATGGATCTCGAGCGGGAACGCGGCATCACCATCAAGGCCCAGACCGCCGCGCTCAGTTACAAGGCGAAGGACGGCAAGACCTATCAGCTGAATCTGATCGACACCCCTGGACACGTCGACTTTTCCTACGAAGTGAGCCGATCGCTGGCCGCCTGCGAGGGCGCGCTGC
>PLYG01000446.1 GCA_003153335.1 Betaproteobacteria bacterium
GAGCCGCAGAGCGTGGACGGCGGTCTGTCCGGAGCGGGTAAAACCGCGCTCGATGCGATGAAGCCGCTCTGCACCCTGCGCTATTCGGCCACGCATGTGGATAAACACCACATGGTCTATCGCCTTGACGCGGTGGACGCGTACGAGAGGAAGCTGGTCAAGCAGATCGAAGTTGCCTCGGCCACCGTAGAAGATGCCCACAACAAACCGTATGTTCGCCTCGTTAAGGTCGAGAGCAGGCGAGGCACCATTTCAGCACGCGTTGAACTGGACATTCAGTCCGCCAGCGGCGTGAAGCGACAAGAGGTCACCGTGCAGGACGGCGAAAACTTGGACCAGACCAGCCGGCGAGCGATTTACGCCGACTGCCGCATCGGCGAAATCCGCGTCGAAAAGGGCAACGAGTTCGTGGAACTGCGCGTGCCTGGCGGCGAGCAGTTCCTCAAGCTCGGACAGGCTTGGGGCGATGTGGACGCGCTGGCCGTGCAATGCGAGATGATCCGCCGCACGATCCGCGAGCATCTCGACAAGGAGAAGCGCCTGCGCCCGCAGGGCATCAAAGTGCTCTCACTTTTCTTCATTGACGCCGTGGACCGGTACCGCCGGTACGACGCGGACGGCAACCCCGTGAAGGGTGACTACGCCCTCATCTTCGAGGAAGAGTACCGCCGGGCTGCAAAGCTTCCGGAGTACAACACGCTCTTCAATGAGGTTGACCTAACCCAGGCCGCCGCAGAGGTGCACGATGGCTACTTCTCCATCGACAAGAAGGGTGGCTGGACTGACACCGAGGAGAACAACCAGGGCAATCGTGACAATGCCGAGCGGGCGTACAACCTGATCATGAAAGAGAAGGAGAGGCTGCTGTCTTTCGAGACGCCGCTCACGTTCATCTTCTCCCACTCGGCGCTGCGTGAAGGCTGGGACAATCCCAACATTTTCCAAATATGCGCGTTGCGTGAGATGGGGTCGGAACGCGAGCGCCGCCAGACCATCGGCCGTGGTCTGCGCCTGTGCGTGAACCAGGAAGGCCAGCGCTTGCACGGATTCGAAGTGAACACACTTACAGTGGTTGCCACTGAAAGCTACGAGCAGTTCGCAGAAAACTTGCAGAAGGAGATCGAGACCGAAACCGGTATTCGTTTCGGCATCGTGGAACCGCATCAGTTCGCGGCCATTGCAGTGTTGGGAGCCGACGGGCAGTCCGCGCCGCTGGGCGTGGATCGGTCCAAGGCGCTGTGGGAGCACCTTAAAGCGGCCGGGCATATTGACGCCAAGGGCAAAGTACAGGACTCGCTCAAGCAGGTGCTCAAGGACGGCACCCTCACCGTGCCGGATGCTTTCGCCGCCCAGCTCGACCAGATCACCCTGGTACTGAAGAAGCTCGCAGGGCGCCTGCAGATCAAGAACGCCGACGAGCGCCGCCAAGTGCGTCCGCGACAGGCCGTGCTGCATGGTGCGGAGTTCAAAGCACTGTGGGACCGCATCAAGCACAAGACTACCTACCGCGTGCAGTTCGACAACGAGAAACTGGTGGAGAGCTGCATTGAAGCCATGCGTAAAGCGCCTGCCATTCCGAAGACCCGTCTGCAATGGCGCAAGGCAGACATCGCCATCGGCAAAGCTGGCGTGGCGGCAACCGAACGCGAGGGGGCGCAGACGGTCGTTCTCGACGAGGGCGACATCGAACTGCCCGATCTACTCACTGATCTCCAGGATCGCACCCAACTCACCCGTCGCACTATCCAACGTATCTTGACGGGAAGCCTTCGGCTCGATGACTTCAAGCGCAACCCGCAGCAGTTCATCGAACTGGCTGCCGACGCCATTAACCGCTGCAAGCGCCTCGCGGTGGTCGACGGCATCAAGTACCAGCGACTGGGTGACGGGCAATATTATGCGCAGGAGCTGTTTGAGCAGGAAGAGCTAACTGGCTACCTGAAGAACATGCTCGACGCCGTGAAGTCGGTCTACGAGCAAGTCGTCTACGACGCTGGCACCGAGGCGGCATTCGCCGACGACATGGAAAAGAACACGGCGATCAAGCTCTACGCCAAGCTTCCTGGCTGGTTTACGGTACCAACACCACTCGGCAGCTACAATCCCGATTGGGCGATACTGGTCGAAAAAGACGGCGCTGAGCGATTGTACTTTGTGGTCGAGACAAAGAGCAGCCTGTTCCCCGACGACATCCGCGACAAGGAAGGCGCCAAGATTGAATGTGGCAAGGCGCACTTCAAGGCGTTGGCGGTTGGAGAATCGCCGGCGAAGTACCTTGTTGCCCGAACACTTACGGACCTGCTTGCGGCAAATTAGATTTGCGGTTGCGTGCCCGAGGTTCCGGCGCCGTCTTACTTTGTGTCATTGCGCAATTTTGAGCAGCGCGGATGAACAACACCAGAGCGTGGCCCTGAGCCGCCGGCGGTGCGGAAAAAAGGCTAGTCAAGGGAATAAATTTTTCCAGTCGCCGTGTCAATAACTTCAATTCCGGCTTCCCGGTAGCGCACCCACTCGTCGCCTTCGGGGTTTGTCCAGGTAAGTGTCTCCAAATCCCCGTCTTGACTGCCCAGCCAACGTCAGGCTAACGAATCAGAGATCGATGACGTGGCGCAGCAGCGCGAAGGAGACGCGCCATTCCGTGCCATCGCAGGACACGGTGGCGGTTTTCTGGTTCAGGCGGACGATGGTCCCGACGCGCTGGATCAGATCGCGTCCTTCAAAGCTCACCGTATCGCCGCGTGCGAACTCCTCGCGGCTGGGCGCTTTGGGCGCTGGTGGCGGCGGCGCCTGGTTCGGGTCCAGCTGGATCGCCGCATAGGGCACCCACCAGTACTGCGCCGGCGTCTCGGTCAGCATCAGCACTTCTTCGGGCTTGAATTTGGTGATGCGGCCGTGGTGCATCCGGTTGAGGTGAAGATTCCAGAATGGAACCTCCTGACCAAGGTGCAGGTGCTGGCGCACGGCCAGGATGCGTGACGGACTGAGCAGCAGGTGATCGATGGCCGTACTCAGCCGGAGCAGGTCGAGGTCCGTGGCCTGCTGCAGCGAACTCATCACCTCGTGTAGATCCATGTCCCTCTGCGCGCGGCGGCGCAGCCACAGTGGGGCGCCGCCCCGAGACAGCCATCTTAGCGCCGATCCGCGTCGCTCAGGCGACCGGCTTCCAGTTGAACGGCAATAGTTCCGCCAGGCGATCGATGCGCTGACCAGGCAGGCGGCGCAGCACGTCCTTGAGGTACGCGTAGGGCTCGATGCCGTGGAGCTTGCAGGTCCCCAGCAGCGAGTACAGGGTGGCCGCCACATGACCGCCGCGCTCGGCGCCGGCGAAGAGGTACGCCTTCCTCCCCATGGCGATCGGCCGCATCGCCGACTCCAACAGATTGTTGTCCGGGACCAGAATGCCACTCTCGGTATAGCGCGTGAGCGCCTGCCAATGGTTCAACGCATAGCCGAATGCCTCACCCAAGGCCCCCTGCGGCAGCAGCGTCGGGTAGTGACCCTCCAGCCAGCGCCGGAAGTTCGCGAGTACCGGCACGGCCTCCGCCTGCCGGACCTTCAGCTTCTCGTCCGGCGGCTTATCCCTGATGGTCGCCTCGATCCGGTACAGCTTCGCAATCCAGCCGACGCCCTCGGCCGCGAGGCCGGGCGTCTTCTGGGTCTTGGCAACTTCGAAGAATTTGCGTCGGCAATGTGCGAAACAACCGACTTCAATGATCTTCCCGGCGCGGTAAATGGCGTCGTAGGCCGAGTAGGCGTCGGCCTGCAAGTAGCCCTGGTAATCCCGCAGGAATCTGGCCGGGTATTTCCCTTCGCGGGAGTCGGTAAATTCGAAGACCACCGAGCGCGGATAGTCCACCCAGCCTCCGGTTTCGTTCGGCCGGGCACCGGCTCCCAGATAGCCCCACATCCGCGCGGTCTTGGTCCGTCCGCGGCCGCCTTCGAGCAACGGCATGGTCGTGTCGTCGCTGTGCAGCCGTGGCGCGGCGAGCGTGTGCGCGATCAGCGGCGCGCGCAGGACCGCGAGCAGTTCGCCGGCGGCCAGTTTCCATTCGCACAGCGTCGAGCGCGGCAGTTCGACACCGTGGCGCCGGAAGATCAGTTCCTGCCGATGCAGTGGCAGGTGATCGGCAAAGGTCGCGACCAGGATCTGCGCCAGCAGGCCGGCCCCGGCATTGCTCTTGGGCAGCGGCGAGGGTTGCGCAAAGGCGGTGCGGATCGTCGAGTCACCGTCCTTATGGCAGGCGTATTTGGCCCGGACATGTTCGATCACGGTCAGTTTCGCCGGGGTGAACTCCAGCGTCTCCGAGACTTCCTCGCCGATGCGCTCCAGCCGGTCGAACGCCGCCTTCTCCGTCTCCGACAGATCGTACTCGACGCGTTCGCGCGGCAAGTCCTTCGGCAACGAGGGGCGGCCTTTGCGCTGGCGCTGGTAGCGCACGTCGATCAGGTCCTGCGGCGGGACCGGCAGTTGCTCGGTGTGCACAAACAGATCGGGCTGACCGGAGAGCTTCTCGCTCGTGGCACCGAAATGCAGGCGGCGCAAATTCTGCAACTGCTGATGTAGCGATTCGAGGATGGTGGAATATTGGTGATGCAGATCGCCGATTACGCCGAGCAGAGCATCGACATCACGGGGCAATTTCTGGATGTCGAGAGTGGCGAAAGCGTGCATGCCGAATCAACGAATCGATATGCACGCTGGTTGACCGAAAGCACTACAAAATTACTGCGTACAACTCATGCTACACGCGAGACGGTGACCGCCGGTAAACGTCGTGCGCGCGATAGGTCAATGCCTTCGAGAAACGCCATGAGTTCGCCCAGCGACAGACCCTCACGCGCCAGCTCCTCCGGCCGCGGAAAGCGACCGCGTTCGAGCCGCTTGTAGAGCAGAAAGAAACCGTGGCGATCCCACCACAACAGCTTCACTTTATTGCGTCGCTTCCCCAGAAAGACAAACACTTGTCCGCCCAACGCATCGGCCGCAAAGACTGGCGCCACCATCTGCGCCAAGCCATCGATTTGCTTGCGCATGTCCACCGGCTCGACGCACACGTAGGCGCGTACCGAAGGCAACGGGATCATTGTGTGGCTTCCCCGCCAATCCGCGCGACGATGGCGTCGACCACCCGCGCCGCGGCGGCGCCCGCCACGCGCACGCGCAGCGTGCCGAGTTCGACTTCGATGGGTGCGGCTACTGGCGCGACCAGCGGTACCGCCAGAAACCGCTGTGCTGGCTGCGCGATGGCCACCGCTTGCGCTAGTCGCCGGCGCCAATACCCGAACGTGGCCAAAGCAATATCACGCCGCCGGCAGAACTCCACAATCGTCAGCGTCGATCGGCGTTGCGCTGCCATGATCTTCGCCCACTCCGCCGCCGTGTGTCGGGCGCGCTGCCGCCGACGTTCATCGCTCTCCGCTGTTCGTACCAAACCCAGTGCAACTTTCGTTCGCATCGTCGTTCTCCATCACAAAAAGGGAGTACGACCATGCCGGAACCGGCACCTTCAAATCAATACGGGGATTTGGGGACGCTTAC
>PLYG01000046.1 GCA_003153335.1 Betaproteobacteria bacterium
CGCGGCGGCAAGATCAAGGCGCTGGGCATGTTTTCCGCCAAGCGCGTGGCCGGCGCCGCCGAAGTGCCGACCATCGCCGAAGCGGGCGGCCCGCCGCTCGAAGGCTCGACCTGGGTGCTCTTCCTCGCCCCCGCCGGCACGCCGAGAGACATCATCAACCGGATGGCCGCGGAGACTGCCAGGGCCGTCGCCTCCGCCGACATCAAGAACCGCTTCGAGACCATAGGCATCGATCCGGTTGGCGACACGCCGGAGGAAGCAGGAAGGTTTCTCGACGATGAAATCGCCAAGTGGGCGAAGGTGATTTCCGCTGCGGGGGTGAAGGCGGAGCAATGAGCGTGCAAGGGTTGATCGAGGACGCCCACGACAAGCCCTTCATTCTTGACAACGGGCAGACCCGCTACCTGTATTTCAGTTTCGACTTCATACAGAGTGCGATGCGTATCAGCGATCCCGATGCGCTGGACCTGCGCTACACCCAGAAAATGATGGGCTTTCTGCTCTTCAACCCGAATCCGCGGAACATTGCCGTAATCGGATTGGGAGGCGGGTCCATCATCAAATTCTGTTACCGGCGGCTGCCGCTGGCCAGTCTGACCGCGGTGGAAATCAATCCCCACGTCGTTGCGCTGCGCGACGAGTTCTGCGTTCCCGGAGATGATGCCCGTTTGCGGATCATTCATGGGGACGGAGCGAAATTCGTCGCCGGACGTGACAACGACCTCGACGCGCTTCTTGTAGATGCCTATGACAG
Organism: Betaproteobacteria bacterium; assembly: GCA_003153335.1. Taxonomy (GTDB): domain Bacteria; phylum Pseudomonadota; class Gammaproteobacteria; order Burkholderiales; family Casimicrobiaceae; genus PALSA-1005. Next base: position 755 of record PLYG01000046.1, read on the forward strand.
AGACGGTATCGCCTCTAGCCTTTCCAGCCGTGGTTTTGTCGAAGATGCACTGAACAGCCTGGCGCCGGGAGGCGTGCTGGTTGTCAATCTCGCCGGATACAGAGCGGGCTTTGCGTCCGTGGTGTCGGAGATCATCGAGGTATTCGGCAATCGGGTGCTTGCGCTACGTGTGCGGGAGGACGAGCATCACATCCTGTTTGCATTCAAGGAAGAGCTGTTTCTCCCGCAGTGGAAGCAGATAGGCGCCCGGGCGGAAGAGCTGCGCGAGCGGTTCGGGCTGGACTTCCCCGCGTTTTCGCGGAAGCTCGAGCAATCGTCAAAGGCGCAATTGGCCTGGACACTGAGCACGGCGGAGCCAGTGATTGACCTCGACGCGCAGGCTGAACGAATGGTCTCGGGCCGGGCGCTTCCAGCCGGGCACAAGAGACGCGCGCGGAAGGCAAAGAAGCGGCGCCACGATGATTGACGCGCTTTGAATTTCCCGTGTCGTTGCTCCGCTGGCGATGAGGGCGTTAGCCGGAAATGTCAATCTCCGCGAGGGCTTCGCGAATCGGGTCCGAAGCGACCGGCCGAACCAGGCGCGCGGTTTCCTTGCCCTGGCGCAGAAACACCAGCGTAGGCCAGAGCTTCACGCCGAACGAGCGCCCCAGCGGACGGCCGCTGCCGTCCGCGATCTTGATGTGGCGCACATGTGGATGGCCGGCCAAAGCGGAAGCAAGCAGCGGCTGGGCGGCGCGACAATATCCGCACCAAGGGCTGCCGAACTCGATCACGGCGGGCGCATCCAGCGTGTCGATCTCGGCGCGCGCCGGCTCGATCGCCGCATACACATCGTTCATTGCCATGTTGTTCGAGAGGATGCCATTCAAAATCGCGTCCGGCCAACAGCGAAACGAGGCGGCCCCGACGCGGCCGCCCTGCGCCGACCGCCTTGAAGGCGCTATTCTACGATGCCTTCGCGCGAAAACTTCTGCGTCAGCATGAGCCATGCGACGGATCGGATCGGACCGCAACCGGTTGCACCAATATCGTCCTCGACCCGATCGCGGGGAGAAGGGACAGTCGCTCGTCATGGGGCGACTCGTTGTTGACCTTGATCAAGTGCAGGGCGCCGCCGCCGCGTAATATGGCAGTAACGGGCTGGGGTTGCGCGCCAGCGCAGCGCTCGTCCGCAGGGTCAACCAGATGAACGCGGAGCCGATATGCAAATACCACTGAAAATCACGCTGCGCCACATGTCGCAGTCAGAAGCGCTCGAGACGCGAATCCGCAGCAAAGTGGCGAAACTGGAAGAGTTCCATCCCAACGTCACCGGATGCACCGTGACGATCGAGGAACAGCGACGCCATCAACAACAGGGACGCTGGTTCAATGTGCGGGTCGTCGCGCGCGTGCCGGACCATGAGATCGTCGTCAATCGCGATCACGACGAGGATCCCTACGTCGCCCTGCGCGACGCGTTCGACGCTGTCAAACGGCGTCTTGAAGAATTCGCCCGGCTGCAGCGCGAGGTGAAGACGTACCCGGAGTTGCTTCGCGGCGCCGTTGCCCGGCTATTTGCCGACGAAGACTACGGCTTCATCACGACGGAGGACGGCAACGAGTATTATTTCAGTCGCGAAAATGTCATCGAGCCGTCGTTCGACCAACTGCAGAAAGGAATGCAGGTGCAGTTCATTCCGGAGCCTGGCGCGGAGGGCATGCAGGCAAAGCGGGTCACCGCGACCCAGTAGCCTGCTAACAGCATGCGCCTGCCTGACTTCGAAAGGTCAAGTAGAGAGGTGCCTGGCGCCGCGGCTCGCGTCTCGCGCGATGGGGGAGAGCCGCAGCCATGCGGAGCAATGCACCGGTTCAGATGACGCTACAGGAGGTGACACGATGGCAGCAGTGAAGCGAGGCAAGCCCAGCGCCAGCGGCCGCGGGCGCGCGGCGCCAGGCAAGCGTCGGCGGCGGGTCCCCGCGGCCATCGCGCCGAATGCGCTACCGGCCGATGACGGCGCGACACTTGCCGTGGCGCCCACGTTCGGCATCGAAGCGGTCGAGAGGGACGCGGCCCTAGAGGGGGTCGTCGACGATTGGGCCGGGATGGACACGGTTGCCGACATGGTCGACGAGCCGGCCGAGGGACGCCGCCGCCGTTGAAGGCCGGCACCGGGCCACCGGCGCCGCTCGGGTCGGCCGGTGTACCGGGGTAGAAGCCCAAGTGTGCGGCATTTGCCCCGATCGGTGGGGGATATCCCCCAGACACCGCCAGACGACCCGGCAACGATTAGGGAACCTTGAGCGCGTGCTTGTCGATGCGATACCGCAGTGTGTCGCGCGAGACGCCCAACAGCCGCGCGGCCTGCGTGACATTGCCGTGGGTCTGCGCGAGCGCGCGCACGAGCAGGTCGCGTTCAACTTCCGCCAGATTGAGCGCGGCGTCCTCCGTGCCGGCTGTCTCGGCGCCGGCGTCTTCGGGCGCGCCCTCGCTGCCGGGTGCGGGTGCTGCAAGCGTCGAGGTCAGGCGCAAGTCGACTGGTTCGACCATCGTACCGCTCGCCAGGATGACTGCCTGCTCGATCAGGTTGCGCAGTTCGCGGACGTTGCCCGGCCAACTGTAAAGGAGCATTGCGCGTTCGGCCTCCGCGGAAAAGCGGAGCTGGGATTTGCGATAGCGGCGGCGGTGCAGGTCGAGATAATGTTCCGCCAGCAAGAGCACGTCACGGCCGCGCGCGCGCAACGACGGCAGGTCGAAGTGAACGATGCGGAGCCGGAACAGGAGGTCGGCGCGGAAGCTGCCTTCGCGCACCGCGAGTTCGAGATCGCGATTGGTGGCGGTGACGATGCGGATGTTCGCCTTCTGCTCGCGCACGCTGCCGAGGCGCCGCACTGTCCTGTCTTCGAGCAGCTTGAGCAGCTTGATCTGCACCCGCGCATCGATGTCGCGGATTTCGTCGAGGAACAGCGTGCCGCCGGCGGCCGCTTCGATCAATCCAAGCTTGCGCTGCTTCGCGTCGGTAAAGGCGCCACGCTCGTAGCCGAAGAGCTCCGCTTCGAGCAGGTCGCCCGGGATCGTCGAGCAATTGAGTTCGACGAACGGCGCATCGCGGCGCTGGCCTTCGAAATGCAGTGCGCGCGCGACCAGTTCCTTGCCGGTTCCCGTTTCCCCGGTGATCAATACCGCCGGCAGGTCATCATCGTCCAGGTCCGCCTCGGCTGCCAGCAACTGCCGGATCGCGGTCTTGAGCGCTGCCATCGGTGCCGAGTTGCCGATCAGGTGATCGAGCCCGCCCTCGGCGGCGACCTTCTTGCGGTGATACGTAAGCTCCTCTTCGCGATGTTCCTCGCCGACCAGCTTTTCGAGGCGCAGCTTGAGCTCGCCCAGGATGACCGGCTTGATCAGGTAGTCGTGCGCGCCGGCCTTCATCGCTTCGACGGCGACGGTTTCGCTGCCGTGCCCCGTCATCAGGATCACGGCGATCCGTGAATCGATAGCCTTGATGCGCTTCAGCACGTCGACGCCGTGCATGCCGGGAAGCGCGTAATCGAGCAGCACCGCCTCCGGGCGCAGCGTCTCGATCTGCGCGAGCCCATCCTCCCCGGTCGCGGCAACACTTGCATCGTAGCCGTTGCGCTTCAGGTATGTGGCGATGTTCTTCGCGAGCGTGAGCTCGTCTTCGATGATGAGTATTGCGGCAGCCATGTCAGGCGGAATGGATGGGAAGTTCGACGATGATCTCGGCACCCTTGCCGGCTGCGCTGGTGATGGACACCGACCCGCCGAAGCGAGTGACGATGCGCTTGACCAGCGGGAGGCCGAGACCCAGACCCTTGCGCTTGGACGTGAAAAAGGGCACGAACACGCGCCGGAGCTGCTCGCGCGGAATGCCGACGCCGTTGTCGCGGATGGTCACCCGCACGGCGCGCGCCTTGGGCGCGAGCCTCGCCTCGACCTCGAGCAGGCCGCCCTTGGGCATCGCTTCGAGCGCATTCGAGAACAGGCTGTTGAACGCGTGGCCCAGCCGCACGCGCTCGGCGCGCACGGCGGGCAGCGCGGGGTCGATGGCGAGGTTGAGTGCGACGCCGCGCCGTTGCCTTTCGCGCTCGAATCCCTGCAGGCTCGCCTCCAGCAGCGGTCCGAGATTCACCGGATCGAGGCGCGCGGGTTCCTGCGCGGAGTAGGTGAGGAGCTGCCGCACCCACTCGCTCAGCCGATCGACCTCCGCGGTGATGTCACGGGCTGCCTCACGCACCGCCGGCGAGGGGTCGTCCTGGCAAAGCTCGGCGGAGGTCCGGATCGAGGCCAGCGGATTGCGTATGCCGTGCGTGATCGCGCCCGTCATCTCGCCGATCACCGCGAGCGTCTCCGCTTCGAGCAGGCGTGCGCTCTGTTCCTCGATCAGCCGGTCGGCGCGGCGCACGATCCAGAACAGCGCCAGGTACAGGAACAGGCCGCAGCCCAGCGAAATGCCCCAGATCAGGCGCAGGCCGTGGGCGATCGTCTGGAACAGCGCGATCGGGACCCGGTAGACCTCCACTACGCCGATAACAGGTCCGCCGGCGTTGGCGCGCACCGGCAGATAGTTTTCGACGAAACGCGGCTCCTGGCTGCGCAACAGAAGGTGCTCGGGCTTGATGTCCTCGCTGGAGCCGATCACGCCCGATTCGATCGCAACCGTGCCCTCCAGCGCTTCCTCGAGTTCGTGATTCGGTCCGAGATACTTGCCGATGAGCGAGCGATCGGACGACCAGATGACGCGCTGATCGCGGGCATAGATGTTGGTGCGCAGCACGTCGGGCAGTTTGCCGATGTGCGCGAAGAACTCCTCCAGGCCGCGATCCTTGAGAGTGGTGTTTTGCACCAGAAAGTACTCGCTCGCGTCCTGCACTTCCGCAATGCTTTGCACGACTTCCGCCATTACGTGGGCATCGCGCTCGAGCAGGCTGTCGGTGAGGAAGCGCGAGAGGAAGCTCGACAGGATCACGCAGGCCGCGACTATGCATACGAAGCTCAACAGCGAGAACCAGCGCGTCAGGCTGAATGGCTGCTGCCGCGTGGCGCGGCTCTCCGGCACGCCGGGTATCGGCGGCGCGGGGGTGCCGCTGCCGGCGGGCTCGACCGGTTTGACGGGGTTGGTCATGAATGGGGGATCACTGGGGAAAAACATGTTCTTTCCTGACGAAATCATCGTTGGCACGGGCGGAGGTTCCGCCCGCGACCGACGTCGTCAGGTGCAGAAGCAAGAATCATACTCGCGTCTTCCGAGCCACCTGTAGCCATTGTGTCCGCTTCAATTCGCGCGACCTGCAGGCGGCACCCTCAACCGGACAACCCTTGTGCTACAACTCAGGAGTCAAGTCATTGGCTCCCTGCCGTTCAATGCCTCCCTTAATTAAAACGCGCGCCATGTGCGAGAGCACCTGGCGCGCGTTTTCATCAATTTGCCTGCAGTCTTGCGCGCGGCGCCAAGATGCCCTATTGTCCGATGTGCACAGCGCGGCTCCGCGATCGAATGCAACGCAAAGGACAGACCGATATGGCAAAGAAGAAGGCCGCCGAACCGAAGATCATCCGCCCGGACGACGTCGACCCGCAACACAACTGGCAGCGGCCGTTGCAGGCGCCCGGGCACATGCAGGTCGACTTCGAGGAGCGCATCAATTTCCGGCGGTTGCACGATTACCGTCTGGCACGGGTGCGGGCGGCGCTGGCCGAATCGGGTCTGGGCGCGCTGCTGTCGTTCGACCAGCACAATATCCGCTACACCACCAGCACCGTGATCGGCGAAT
>PLYG01000207.1 GCA_003153335.1 Betaproteobacteria bacterium
GACATGAAAATGTTCGACATCGCCGTGCGGCTGGAATCGGTCATGTGGGAAGTCAAGAGGATGTTCGCCAATCTCGACTGGTACTCCGCGGTGTCTTATCACATGATGGGCGTACCCACGGCGATGTTCACGCCGCTGTTCGNNACGGCAAGATCATCCGCCCGAGCGCGAACTACATCGGCCCGGAGGACCAGCAATTCCTGCCCATCGTCAAGCGGTAAGGCCCTTTCCATCCCGCCAACCTGACCAAGCCCGCCGACGCATTGGGATAGCCAGCTCTCTTGAACACCGCCCTGCTCCAGACGCCGCTGGCCGGCGCAGCGCCGGCCGATGCGATTAGCGCGTGGCCGAATTTCGAGGAGCGGCAGCGCAGGGTGTGGGCTACGGCCACTTCCACGTACCCGCGGTATCGAGGCGCCCGCGCGCCGCGCCATCAATCGCCGTCCTGGCCCACACGTCTGAAAGGAAACCCGTGTCCTCCCACATCAGCAATGTCCGCCCCAAGCCCGACAAGGTCCTGGTCGACATCGTCGACTACGTCTCGAAATACAAGATCAAGAGTTCGCTCGCCTATGAGACCGCGCGCAACTGCCNNCATCGTGCCGGGCACCGTCGTGCCCAACGGCGCCAAGGTTCCGGGCACGCAATTTCAGCTCGATCCGGTCCAGGCCGCGTTCAACATCGGCGCGATGATTCGCTGGCTGGATTTCAACGACACGTGGCTGGCCGCGGAATGGGGCCATCCCTCGGACAACCTGGGCGGCATCCTCGCGACCGCCGACTGGCTGTCGCGCAACGCGGTCGCCGCGGGGAAGAAACCGCTGACGATGAAGGACGTGCTCACCGCGATGATCAAGGCCCACGAAATCCAGGGCTGCATCGCGCTGGAGAATTCGTTCAACAGGGTCGGCCTCGATCATGTGGTGCTGGTCAAGGTGGCGTCGACTGCCGTGGTCGCGCAAATGCTGGGACTCTCCCGCGACGAAATCCTCAACGCCGTATCGCTGGCCTGGGTCGATGGCCAGTCGCTGCGCACCTACCGGCATTCGCCCAACACCGGCTCGCGCAAATCGTGGGCGGCCGGCGATGCGACGTCGCGTGCCGTGCGCCTGGCGCTGATCGCCAGGACCGGCGAGATGGGCTATCCGTCGGTGCTGACCGCAAAGACCTGGGGCTTTTACGACGTCCTGTTCAAAGGCAACCCGTTCAAGTTCCAGCGCAAGTACGAGAGCTACGTGATGGAGAATGTGCTGTTCAAGATTTCATTCCCGGCGGAATTTCACTCCCAGACGGCGGTCGAAGCGGCGATGACCCTGCACCGCGAACTGGCCAAGTCCGGCAAGAGCGCCGAGAACATCAGCAAGATCACCATCCGCACGCACGAGGCCTGCATCCGCATCATCGACAAGAAGGGGCCGCTCGACAACCCGGCGGATCGTGACCACTGCATCCAGTACATGGTCGCGGTGCCGCTGCTGTGCGGGCGCCTGACCGCGGGCGACTATGAAGACACGGTCGCCGCCGATCCCCGTATCGACATCCTGCGCGACAAGATCGTCTGCGTCGAGGACCCGGAATTCACCCGGGACTACCACGACCCGAAAAAGCGCTCGATTGCCAATGCGCTGACGGTCGAGTTCAAGGATGGCAAGAAGCTCAAGGAAGTTGTCGTCGAATACCCGATCGGCCATGCCCGCCGGCGCAAGAAAGGGATTCCGCTGCTGGAAGCCAAGTTCCGCACCAATCTTGCGCGCCGCTTCCCGGTAAAACAGCAGCAGGCCATACTGGCGGTGTCGCTGGAGCAAAAGGCGCTTGAAGCGATGCCCGTCCACGAGTATGTTGATCTTTACGTGATTTGATCGTCAGCCAGGAGAACCGCCATGCACCGCACACTGCTTCCTGCCATTGTTGCCACGTTGGCCGCCGCGCTCGCCACGCCCGCATTGGCGCAGGATATGCCCAAGCGCAAGTCCGGGCTGTGGGAAATCAACATGGACCGCGGCAACGCGCGCGGCAAGGACGGCAAAACCGGCCCGGCGGCAGTGGTGACCCAGTGCGTAGACCAGGCCAAGGACGACGCACTCCAGCAGATGGGCCAGCAGATGGCACGCGAGATGAAGTGCACATGGACCAACCTGCAGCGCACGCCCGCCGGACTTGTTAACGAGTCGGCATGCGATCTGGGAACCATGAAAACCAAGTCGAAGACCGTGATCACCGGCGATTTCAACACGGCGTACAAGATGGAGATCCACACCCGCTACGATCCGCCGATGATGGGACGTGCCGAAGGCACCACGATCATGGAGGGCAAGTGGGTCGGCGCTTGCAAGCCCGGACAGCGCCCCGGCGACATGACCATGCCTGGCGGAATGACGATGAACATTTACGACATGATGGACGCGAAAAAGAAGTAATTCTCTCTGAACCCAAGGAATCGTCATGGCACACAATCTGTATCAATCGCTGCAGGAATTCAAACTGGCGTCCGGACAGTCCGGGCAATTCTATTCACTGGCCGCGCTGGAACGCGCCAGGATAGGCAAGGTCTCGCGCCTGCCGGTATCGATCCGCATCGTCCTCGAATCGGTGCTGCGCAATTGCGATGGCAAGAAGGTCACCGAGGAGCATGTACGGCAGCTCGCGAACTGGGGCCCGACGGCGGCCCGAACCGATGAGATCCCGTTCGTCGTCGCCCGCGTGGTGCTGCAGGACTTTACCGGCGTGCCACTCTTGTGCGACCTGGCGGCGATGCGCAATGTCGCTGCCGACATGGGCAAGAATCCGAAGACCATCGAGCCGCTGGTGCCGGTCGATCTGGT
>PLYG01000246.1 GCA_003153335.1 Betaproteobacteria bacterium
TCGATCCGCGCGTGCTGCTCTGGGTCGCGCCCGCGGTTGCGTGGGCGGCCGTCGCCACCGGCGTCGCGACGCACTTCATCGACCTCGACGACTATCGCACCTCGCTCGAGACGCGGCTCGGCCGCGCGCGCGGGATCATGCGCGGAATCATGAGCCGCGCCATGCAGAGCCCGAAGCGCGTGGTCTTTCCCGAGGGTGAGGAGCCGAAGATCATCGAGGCCGCGCGCATCCTGCTCGACGAGGGGATCGCGCAGCCGGTGCTCCTCGGCAATCGCGCGACGATCGAGCGCGTCGCCGCGGAGAGCCGCATCGCGATGGAGGACATCGAGATCGAGGATCCCTACAGCTCGGGCCATCGCGATGAGTACGCCAAGTACCTCTTCGAGCGCAGGCAGCGCAAGGGGATGAGTCTCGCCGAGGCGCATCAGCGGCTCTCGAACGGCAACTATTTCGGCAGCGTGATGGTGGCGCTCGGCCGGGCGATCGCCAGAATCGCCGTCACCATCGCCAGCAGAAACAGGAGAGGAGGCAGGTGGCGCCGGAACGCCTGGCCGGGGCCGATCGCATCCCGGACGAGCATCAGGCTCGCGTAACGCACGGCAGTTTTTTTCTTTCTGCGCAATGCGTACAGATAGGCCGCCACCAACGCCGGTATCGCGAGCAACAACCAGAGTAGATCAGGCCACAGAAACCGCATCGATCCTCCTTGCGGCGAACATTGTACGCCCGGGGAACATCCGGGCGCGCGTTGCCACTCGATCGCGGACGCCGCGCGAAATCGACCCATCTACGGCATTCTCGTGTGTTAACGTGGTGCGATCGACGCGTGAATTTTTCGTATTGCCGGTAACGCGCGGAGCCTGCCATCGACTGCCTTCGCCGGGGGGCGGCAACGACAGGACGCTCGCATCCCTGGCCGCGCAATTCGGTAAACTGCCACATGCGTGGGGGCACTACGGCGGCCGGAGGCGATGTATGCTTCCGCTCTTGCGGATTCCGGGTCAAAAACCAGTGAGATGAAGAGGGCAGCACTTTATAGCAGCAGGAGCCGAACCGGCGGGAATGCGCCGCCCGGCGAGGCTGGCGCCGGCGCCGCGCCCGGCCGGAATGCTGACCAAGCCGGCCCGGTAGCGCCCGCCGCTGCAGGCTCGCTGCGCGGCCGCATGCGTGCCATTTATCGTCGGCATGAGGCACCCTCGCTGTTTGCTGCCGGGCTGCTGATTGCGGGGTTGGCCGCGCTCGTCTTCTGGGCGAACCAGCCGGCGCCGCGCGAGCTGGTGCAGGAGGACATCGACGCCGCGGTGCTCCATACGCTCGATACCAAGACCCTGCCGTCCCGCGCAGCGAAGGCGGCCGAGCTGGTCCGCCAGTCGGTGGTCCGCGTGAACGGCTTCGACAATGATCCGAAGGACGCCAAGGATCCCCAAGATTCGAAAGACTCCACGGATTCCAAGGACTCCAAGGGCTCGAGCGATGCAAAGGGTTCGAGAGACTCGAAGGGATCCAAGGACTCGAAGAACGCGAAGGATTCGAGGAGCACGAAGGATTCGACGAACGCCAAAGACTCGAAGAGCGCGAAGAATTCCAAGGACTCCAAAGGTTCAAAGGACTCGAAGGATTCAAACGACTCGCAGAACGCCCGCAAATCCGACGGCCCCAACAATCCGGACGGTGAAGAAAAGCATGGCCGGGTCGGCTCCGGCGTCGTCATCCTCGACAACGGAACCATCCTGACCAATCTGCACGTGGTCGCCGGCGCCGGGCGACTCACTGTTACGTTCTACGACGGCATGGAGTCAGAGGCGGAGGTGGTGGCCGTACAGCCAGAGAATGATCTCGCGGTGATTCGCGCCAAGCAGATTCCCGATGACCTGCCGGCGGCGACGCTGGGCTCCTCGCTCCGCTTGCAGCCCGGCGACGACGTCGTCGCGGTCGGATTTCCATTCGGCATCGGTCCGTCGGTGTCGGCCGGCGTAGTCTCCGGCCTCAACCGCGGCTTCCGCTCGGCCGACGGCAAGCGCAAATTGACCAGACTCATCCAGTTCGACGCCGCCGTCAACCCGGGCAACTCGGGCGGCCCGCTGGTCACGATGGACGGCGAGGTCGTCGGTATCGTTACCGCCATCTTCAATCCGACCGAGGCGCACACCTTCATCGGCATCGGGTTCGCGGCGACCATAGAGAGCGCGGGCAGCGCGGTCGGTATTCCGCCGTTCTGACCGCGGCATTCATCGCAAATCAAGGAAAGGGATCCATGAACGACAAGCTGACGGACCGTGGCGAAATCACCTCGCTGATGGAGAGCGTTCTATATGAAGTGAAGCGCATTGTTGTCGGCCAGGATCACTTCCTCGAACGCGTGCTCGTGGCGATGCTTGCGCAAGGCCACCTGCTGGTCGAAGGCGTGCCGGGCCTCGCCAAGACGCTAACCGTGAAGACGCTCGCGCGGACTCTCCGGGGCGCGTTCAAGCGCATTCAGTTCACCCCGGACCTCTTGCCCGCGGATCTCGTCGGCACGCGCGTCTACAACCAGAAGTCAGGCGAATTCAGCACCAACCTGGGGCCGGTGTTTTGCAACCTGCTGCTTGCGGATGAAATCAACCGGGCGCCCGCCAAGGTGCAGAGCGCGTTGCTGGAGGTAATGCAGGAGTACCAGGTAACGATTGCCGGGGAGACACACAAGGTGCCCCAGCCGTTCCTGGTAATGGCCACGCAAAACCCGATCGAGACCGAAGGCACGTATCCGCTGCCGGAGGCGCAGGTCGACCGCTTCATGATGAAGATCCTGATCGGCTACCCGAGCGAGGACGAGGAGTTCGTGATAGTCGAGCGGGTTACCGGGCCGGCGACCGACGTGGCAGCCATCGCGACGCCCGAGCAATTGATCGCGCTGCAGCGCGAATGCCGGAAGAGCTTCGTCGACCCGGAGTTGATCCGCTACGCGGTCAGGCTGGTCGCAGCCACGCGCGAGCCCGCCCGCTACGGTCTGGAGGATATCGTGCGCTACATCACATTCGGCGCCAGCCCGCGCGCGACCATCCACCTGATCGAGGGCGCGCGGGCGCTCGCGTTTCTGCGCGGCCGCCATTTCGTGCTGCCGGAGGACGTAACCGACCTCGTGCCCGATGTGCTGCGGCACCGGCTTGTGCTCTCGTACGAGGCGCTGACCGATGCGCTGACGCCGGACCAGCTTGTAACGCGGATCATGCAGGCGGTCCCGGCCCCCGACAAACCGCTCGCCACTCATGTTCAAGTTCCGGCAGAGCAGTAAGGCGAAGGCCCCTGCCCCGGCGCCAGGCAGCGCGCCGGAGGGCGGCGCCTCAGCGCATCAGTCCGCCGGCGCGGCGCCGCGGCGGGTCGATCCGGACACGCTGCTGCGCCGTCTCGAGTGGACGGTGATCCGGCGCCTCGACGGCTTGTTGCAGGGCGACTATCGCAACCTGCTGCGCGGCTTCGGCCTCGATTTCGCCGATCTGCGCGAGTACCAGCCCCACGACGACGTGCGCTACATCGACTGGAACGTCACTGCGCGGCTGCAGACGCCGTACGTCAGGGAGTTTCAGGAGGATCGCGAGATCACCGCCTGGTTTCTCCTCGATCTGAGCGGATCGGTGGATTTCGGGTCGCGCAACGTGAAAAAGCGCGAGTTGTCGATCGAACTGGTCACGGTGCTCTCGCGCCTTCTGACCCGCTACGGCAATCGCGTCGGCGCGGTGATTTATCGCAATGGCCGTCTCCAGGTCGTCCCGCCGCGCGGCGGACGGCGCCAGGTGCTGCACCTGCTCGACCGGATGCAACGAGTGGACGAGCAGGCCGACGGCAAAGAGACCGACCTGGCCGGGCTGCTCAAGAAAGCGGAGCAGGCGATCAAGCGCCGCTCGGCGATCTTTATCGTGTCGGATTTCATCAGCACGCCCGGCTGGGGCAAGGCCCTCAGCCTGCTCGCCCGCAGGCACGAGATCGTTGCGGCACGGCTCTTCGATCCGATGGAACTCGCGTTGCCCGACTTGGGGCTGATCGTGCTGCAGGATGCAGAGACCGGGGAGCAGCTTTTTGTCGACACCCAGGACAAGGGTTTTCGCGAACGGTTTCGGGAAGGGGCCGAGCGCCGCGAAGCCGAACTCCGCACCGCGCTCGCCCATGCCGGCGTCGATTGCCTCGAACTCGCGACCGACGATCAACTTGGCGAAGCGCTGCTGCGGTTCACCGGGCTGCGCAAGCGGCGCAGCCAGCTTGCCGCCGGCGGCGGTGCTGTGCATCGGCAACGGGCGCCCTGAGAGGGATCGCGAACGATGTACCAGGTGCGCGACCTGACGTTCCAGTGGCCGATGCTGTTGTGGCTGCTTGTTCTGGTGCCGGTCCTCGTCGTCTTTTACCTGCGGCTCCTCGCACGGCAACGGCGTGTCGCACGACGCTTCGCCAGCCTGACGACGGTGAGCGATGCGCCTGGTGCGATGGGCGTGCTCCGGCAGCACGGCCCGGCGATCCTGTTGCTGCTCGGCCTTTGCGCGCTGATCTTCGCGATCGCGCGGCCACAGGCGGTCATCATGCTGCCCACGCGCGTGGACTCCATCATCCTGGCGATGGACATCTCCGGCAGCATGCGCGCCACCGACATCAAACCGAACCGGCTGGCGGCGGCACAGAACGCCGCCAAGACATTCATCGCCAATCAGCCCAGCCAGGTTCGCATCGGCGTTGTGTCGATTGCGTCAACGGCCGCGCTCGTGCAGTCGCCGACGCCTAAGCGCGAAGAGGCCATCGAAGCGATAGATCGTTTCCAGCTCCAGAAGGGAACCGCGCTGGGCAGCGGCGTGGTCATCGCGCTTGCGACGCTATTGCCCGAGACGGGCATCGACGTCGACCAGATCATCTTCGGCCGCAGTTCCAGGGGCTGGCCCGGCAGTTCGACCCGGCAGTTGGAAAGCGAGAAATTCAAACCCGTGCCGCCCGGCTCCAACAACACCGTTGCGATCGTGCTGCTCTCCGATGGCGTGAGCAACTTCGGCCCCGATCTGATGGAAGCCGGGAAGCTTGCCGCCGAGCGCGGCGTGCGCGTCTACACCGTCGGCATCGGTACCGCGACGGGCGACACCCTCAGCGTCGATGGTTGGTCGATGCGGGTGCGCCTGGATGAAGAAGCGCTGAAAAAGCTTGCCACCATGACGTTCGGCGAATATTTCCAGGCGTCCAACGCGGGCGACCTGAAAAAGATCTACCAGCAACTCGGCGCCAGGCTGACTCTCGGCAAGGGACGCCTGACCGAAGTCACTGCCCTCTGCGTGGCGCTCGGCGCGGTGCTGGCGATGCTGGCTGTGCTCTTCTCGATGTTCCGGTTTAATCGGGTGCTGTAGTACTGCAGGCGTGTTGGCGCCCTATAGCAGTAGCATCATTGTCTATTCCCATTTTCGCAGAATGTTACGCAAATGACGTCCTGGCGCACGGTCTGGCTGCTGCTGATCGCAATGTTCCTGCGTGGAGCCGATGCAAGCCGCGCCGCCGACCCGGCCAAGGTCCTGCACGTTTCCTTCCCGGTCGACGTCACCGGCTTCGACCCGCAGGCCGTGTCCGATACCTATTCATCGCGGATCAACCGCGCCATGTTCGATTCGCTGCTGCAGTACGATTTCCTGAAGCGTCCGTACGCGCTCGCACCGTCGACCGCGGAGAGCCTGCCCGAGATCAAGGACGGGGGCCGCACGTTTGTGTTCAGACTCAGGAAGGGAATTTACTTCGCCGCCGACCCGGTCTTCAAGGGCAAGCCGCGCGAGCTCGTCGCCGAGGACTACGTCTACACCTGGAAGCGCCTGCTGGACCCGCAACTGGCCGCGCCGTGGAATCTGCTGGTCAACGGCAAATTCGTCGGCGCGGATGCGGTCGTGGCCAAGGCGCGCGCGTCGGGCAAGTTCGATTACGACGCGAAGATCGAGGGCTTGCAGGCGCTGGATCGCTACACGCTGCAGGTGAAGCTTGTCCAGCCGGATTACATCTTGATCGAGAACATGACGACGACGCAAATGGCCGCGGTCGCGCGCGAAGTGATCGAAGCCTATCGCGATCCGCACACGGGCAGGGCGATGGACCGCCCGGTCGGCACGGGCGCGTACATGCTCAAAGATTGGCGCCGCGGCAGCAAGATCACGCTCGCCGCGAATCCCGGCTATCGAGAGGAATACTATCCGGCCAGCAAGGATCCGCAGGAAGGCGTGGCCGTGCTGGCCAACGCGGGCAAGCGACTGCCAATCATCGGCCAGGTCGAGGTCAGCATCATCGAGGAGAGCAACCCGCGGCTGCTGGCCTTCAATTCGCGCCAGATCGATTACCTGCACCTGCCGCTGGACCTGACTACCAGCGTCCTCGAAAATGGCGCGCTCAAACCTGAGTACGCCAGGCACCAGATAACGTTCTTGCGTGGCCTGGAGCCGGCGTTTTTCTACACCTACTTCAACATGGATGACGCTGTCGTCGGCGGCTACACACCGGACAAGATAGCCTTGCGGCGCGCGATTGCGATGGCCTACAACGTGCCCGATGAAATTCGGATCATCCGCCAGGGTCAGGCAATCCCCGCCAACCAGCCGATCTCGCCCGGCCTTCTGGGCCACGATCCGAATGCGCCCCGGATGAATGCGTATGACCCGGCCGCGGCGCGGGCATTACTCGATCATTTTGGTTACAAGGACCGCGACGGTGACGGCTATCGCGAGCTGCCGGACGGCCGGCCGCTGGTGCTCGTCAAGGGCTCCACCACCGACACCGAAGGGCGGCTGTTCGACGAGGTGTGGAAAAAGAGCATGGACGCGATCGGGATCAAGGTCGAGTTCGTCAAACAAAAGTGGCCGGAGCTACTGAAGATGAGCCAGGCGGGCAAGCTGCAGATGTGGACGGTGGGGCGTAATACCGGGGTACGCGATGGTGGCGTCAACCTTGAGATCCTTGCAAGCAAAAACATCGCCAACACGATGAACGACGCGCGCTTCAATCTTCCCGAGTATGACCGGCTGTTCGAACAATCGCGGCTGTTGCCCGATAGTCCCGAGCGTACGGCGCTGTATCGCAAGATGTCCGACCTGGTCGGCGGCTACGCGCCGCTGCTGCTGGGCGTTTATCGTTACGAGAACCTGGTCATTTACCCGTGGGTGCTGGGGTTCAAGTACAACTCCTTCATGACACACCCCTGGAAGTTTCTGGACATCGATCTCGCGCGGCGCAAAGCGGGGTAGGAGAAGTCAACCGCCTTGCCACCCGGACTCCAGTCACGCAGTCCACGGCCCTGCATGGCTCAGGATCGCCGCGACAACTCGGCGCCCGCGTCGCGCGGAAGGCGCAGCAACCACAGGACGGCGACGGCCATCAGTCCCGCCGCGACGAACAGCGCGTCCTGGAAGTCGCCAAGCGCGAGTTGCGCCCCCGCCCTGTACGTCTGGAAAAGCCCGAGCGCAAGGGCGGCGACGGCCACCCCCAGCGTGCCGGCGACCTGCTGCGCCATCGTTGCCAGCGTGCTGGCGCCCGGCCGCACGTGCTCCGGTATGTCGGCAAAAGCGAGCGTGGCCACCGAAGTGAAGTGCATCGAACGGGTCATGCCGGCCGCGAACAGCACGCCGTAGACGACGGGCACAGTCACCAAGGGCGACAGGAGCGCGCACGCGACGAGTGACGCCACGCATAGCGTGCCGTTCACCCGGATGACGTCGCGGAATCCGAAACGGCGAAGGATCGGCGTGGTGATGCTTTTCATCGCGAGGTTTCCGGCCATGTAGACGAGCAGCATGAGGCCGGCCTCGAACGGGCTCGCGCCGAAGCCGATCTGGAACATGAGCGGCAGCAGGAACGGTGTCATGCTGATGGCGATCCGCGCCACCATCCCGGCGCTCACGGTACTGAGCGCGAACGTGGGGATGCTAACGGCCGCGAGATCGAGCATCGGTGTGCGGGTGTGCAGAGCGTGCCACACGGCCGCGACTCCACAAGCGAGGCCCACCGCAACGAACATGGCGCCCGCCATCATTCCGCCCCCCCGTTCGGCGACCAGCGACAAGCCGTGGATCAGCGTGGCGAGCGCTACGGCCGTCAGCGCGAAGCCCATCGCGTCGAACCGCGTGCGCGCTCCCTTGGCATGTTTCGGCACGAACCGCAGCACCAGAAACACGCCGAGCAGTCCGAGCGGGATGTTGATCAGGAAGATCCACCGCCACGACGCATACGTGGTGATGAAGCCGCCGAGCGGTGGCCCGATCACTGGCCCGATCAGCCCCGGCCAGACGATCAGGCCGATCGCGTTGATGATCTGCTGCTTGGGTGTTTCGCGCAGGACGACCAGGCGCCCCACCGGCGACATGAACGCCGCGGCGGTGCCTTGCAGCAGGCGGGCAGCGATGAGAGCCCAGAACGATGGGCTGAGGCCGCACAGCAGCGATGCCAGCGTGAACACGGCAATGGCCGCGGCGAAGAGGTTGCGCGCACCGAAGCGGTCGCTCGCCCAACCCGCTGTCGGCACGAACACGGCCATGGCAACCAGATAAACCGTGATGCTGGCGGTGAGGTTGAGCGTGGGTTCACCGAGGCTATGTGCAATGGCGGGCAGCGCGGTCGTGACGATCGTGCTGTCCAGCGTCTCCATGAAAAACGCCGCCGCCACGATGAGCGGTATCCGGCGCGAGAACGCGTTGGCTGGTCCGTCGGCTGAGGGTAGGGGGCGCACCGCGCAATTGTAATCGCCGGTGGCGTTGCGTCCTGTTGATTTTCACCTGGAACTGGGCCCCGGGCGCTTAACAGGCGTGCTTGACGCCCGATTTTCTTCCGGCATACCAATATTGATTGCCTATCTTATGGTACTTGGCTTGGCCATGCCCAAACACTGGAGTTGGAGTTGCCCTGGTTTCCGGGACAGGTTAGCGCCTGGGTATTCAGCGGCGCGACGTATTGCTTCTGAACGTTATGCCGGGCGGGGAAGATAACGCAAAGGTGCCGGCGGTCTGCCGATTGTCGCCTCCCGATCGTTGAATCACATCGGTCCCGCAACGACCGCTATCGCCAGTTGGCGAGACCGGCGGCTAACGGCCATTGCGGACCTTCGAGGCTGCATTCCGTAGCGGTCATTCGTCGACCGCGCGGGCTAAAGCTTTAACCGGCGTCATCGATCATTACCATGCAAAAGATGATGGGCGTTGCCCTCGGGCGGATTTGACGGCGGCCCGCCTACGCGCTTCGGCGAGTGCGGACCAGTAGCACCGGCACCGTAGTCTCCCGAACGACGCCCTCGGCATCGCTACCCATGACCAATCGCGACATACCTCGGCGTCCGTGTGTGCCGAGTACAATCAC
Organism: Betaproteobacteria bacterium; assembly: GCA_003153335.1. Classification (GTDB taxonomy): domain Bacteria; phylum Pseudomonadota; class Gammaproteobacteria; order Burkholderiales; family Casimicrobiaceae; genus PALSA-1005. The sequence continues at coordinate 9,325 of PLYG01000246.1, forward strand.
GTCCGTATGGCACTTCTTCGCTTGCTCGAGAATCACATCGGCAACGGGGCACCCAATTGTTTCAGCCAAGATGCCGCGGCGAAACCGCGGTCAGCGCGCGCGCTTCTTTGTGTTGGGTCAACTCGTCGTGCCCACACGGGGCTATACTTATTATCAAATCCGCTGCTGGTTTTCTTTCATGATCGTCTGCAACATTGGCCGATAACCATCGTAGCGGGAATGGCCATGACCCAATCCATCGACACGATAACCGTGAGGGACGGCATCTGCGGGCGCTGTTCGGTGTGCGCCTGCTCTCCCGAGCGAATTGACCGGCAGGCGCTGCGCGCCCTGCTGGTGGCGGTGCGGGCGGCGGCAATACACGACGACCCGCAAGTCGTGGCTGGGCGTTAGATGGCGCCATTCGTACCGCCATGACCCCAAGGCGCCGGATATTCATGGCGGTCGTGGCCGTGCTAGCGGTGCTGGTCGTGGCCGTATTGGCGGTGCCGGCGTTCCGGACGCCGCTGCTAGCGTTCTGGCATGTTACAGACGATGTCGATGTCTTGCTCCTTTCCGGCAACATCGAAGCGCACGAGAGNNGCTTCAAGACCGTGCAGTCGCGCATCGTCGATCTGCCATTCAATGAGGGCCAGTGGGTGAGCAAGGGGGCGATGCTCGCCGTCGTCGACGCAGCCGACTATCGGCAGCAACTGGCGATCGCTGAAGCCAACCTCGCCGTGCAGCGGCGGCAAGTCGAATCGGCGCGCCAAAACCTGTATACGGCCGGCCGCACGCTGCTCGTCGATCAGGTTGATCTGAAGCAACGTCAACTCGACCTGCAAAGGGCGCTCGATCTACAGCAAAAGGGATTTGTCTCCACGGCGGCGCTCGACCAGACCGAAACAGCGCTGAAACAGGCAACCGCCGTGCTTGAGCGGGATCAATCGCTGGAGGCCGTGGCGGCGCGCAATGTCG
>PLYG01000140.1 GCA_003153335.1 Betaproteobacteria bacterium
GGTAACGAGATTTATTTTCTCGTGAGTGGTCGCTTGCGTGCAACGGCGAGCGGAGGCGGTGCTGTTTCGCACGTGCTTTCTGAGATCGCGCGCGGTGAGGCCGTTGGGGAGATATCACTGATTACGCGCGAGCCAAGGGCGGCGACTGTGACAGCGATACGCCCCGCCGTGCTCGTGCGACTTTCCCGAACGGGGTTCGAGAATCTGCTCATGGAGTTTCCGGAAATCGCAATGCGGTTTACCCGCCTTGCGATCGAGCGTCTACAGCGCTCGAATCGCGTACGCTACTCCTCCCGGACGAACACAATGCAGTCGGCGTCGTCGAACATCGCCATCATCGCAATTTCTCCACGCATCGACCCTGCTGCTTTCGCCGACGAGCTTGGAAGACAACTGGCCATTTACGGGAAGACACTCGTACTGACCAGCACGGAAGTGCGCAGACGGTGCGCTGAAACGGATTTTGACAGTTCCACGCAGGAGGCAAGCCTCGCATCGATCCTATGGCTGGACGAGGCAGAAGCCCAGCACGAATTCGTGCTGCTTGTAGCGGAGCCGCATGATGGCCCCTGGACCAAGCGCTGCCTTCGCCACGCCGACGAAATCCTCCTGGTCGCGGACGCAACGGATTCCCCGGCACTACACCCGTTAGAGCGTGACTACCTGTCACGCGAGCACCCTATCAGTCACGCAACGCGCCGCCTGATCTTGTTGCAGGAACCGTCCGCGCTGCTCCCACGCGACACGGCGTCATGGCTCAGGCCACGCGATGTGGCCAGCCACGTGCACATCCGGAGCGGCCATAGGGCGGATATAGCGCGGCTTGGCCGCATCATTAGTGGCAGAGCGATCGGGCTGGTGCTGTCCGGTGGTGGCGCCAGAGGCTACGCGCACCTGGGCGTCTATCGTGCACTGCGGGAGCGCGGGATCGAAGTGGATTATGTCGGGGGAACCTCAATGGGCGCAGCCGTCGGAAGCCTCATCGCGCTCGGGATACCCCCGGACGAAGCCATTGAGCGCTGTCGTCGCCTCGCGGAAGGCCGCATGCTCTCGGACTACAATTTTTTGCCTATGCTATCGCTGCTCAGAGGGCGGCGATTAGATGCGTACTTGTCTGGGGCTTATGCTTTTGATGGTGGCAGGCAGCCAGACATTGAAGATACATGGAAAGAATTCTTCTGCGTGGCGGCCAGCTACTCTTATGCGCGTCAGGCCGTGCTGCGTCGAGGACCGTTGGCAAAAATGGTGCGCGCAAGCCTCTCCATTCCAGCATATCTCCCGCCAGTATTTCATGAGACAGAGGCCCTGGTCGACGGTGGAGTGTTCAATAACTTTCCGACGGATGTGATGGCGGCGAACAAGATTGCATGTCTCATAGGCGTGGATCTTCGCCAGGAACCCTTTGGTCCGGTGTCGTCGGATATCCCACCCAGTACGTGGCAATTGCTGAAACGCAGGCTGCTGCCTTGGACAAGAACCGGTGAGCACAGGTTTCCGTCGCTGGCCGACATGTTGTATCGGGTGCCGACGCTGGCAAGCTCGGCCAGGCAGATAGAAGCGGCGAAACTGGCCGATACGCTTATACGACCGGACTTGAGCTCGATCGGCATGCTCGAATGGAAAGCGCTGGACCGCGCTGTCGACATCGGCTTCCACGCGGCACATGCAGAGCTGGAGCGAATATCCCGATATCGGCCGGATGTGTGGCGCGTAATGCGTAATGAAACCTAGGTGTATGTGCAGGTAGCCGTCACCTTTCCTGGAGATGTGTCTCCTACCGCACGGACTGGCAGTCGGCATGGTTGTATGATCGATTCCCGATTGCGGGGAGGGAATGTCATATGGAAGTTCTCGATTATCGTCGCTCTGCTGGCGTGCGCAACGGCGCCCGCCTATGCCCAGGACAACCGTGCCGAGGAGTGCTGGAACCCACGGGCGGGCCATTTCGAGGGGGTACGTCCCGGTGAAACCCAGAACGACCTCGATTTCTCGCGCTGTCATCCGACCCTTCAACGTGGGAATGAGCGCCGCAACGATGAACCGCGGGAGTGCTGGAACCCGGGCGCCGGGCATTTCGAGGGCGTGCGGGAAGGCGAGCAGCAGAATGATCTCGACTTCTCGCGCTGCCGCCGTCGCTGAATTCCCCAGGCGCGTAGAGGGCAGACAGATGATGCGGCGGCGCGCCTGCGCGTGGCGAATTCACACTCAAGCGGCGATTGGCGTCCGGGAAAGTCCTCGGCAATGACTGGCTCGAAAAAATGGAGGCAGGTCACCCCACCGTAACGGTTAAACCTTCTTGGCCCAGACTGAGCAGTAGCCCTGGGGTGATATTTCGGTATCACCCGGAATGACCTTGCAACCGCCCATAGCCGTCGCAGATGCGCCGGGCACGAACTGCATGCAGTTTGCGCAATTCTTGTCGCCCTCCGGCTTGCCTTGGTACTTCAGTGCGGTGCGTAAGGCTGCGTTGGTCGCGGCATCGGTCCGGCCAGAAACAATCGTGATGGGGATCGTGGCGAGGACAGCGCCGCCAATCTTCAGAAACTGGCGGCGTGGCATTTGACTCTTCTTCATCTTGTGTTACTCCTATCGTTGACGGCCAGAGATTAGTAATAAATCGAAATCCAACGTTCATGACGCTGAATCGGCTCGAGCACCACCGGATTTTACTATAAGTCGTCAACCGTGGTTGGTCTGTGCGTTTGTACACATTGCGCGAAGACGATTACCGCAGTAAAGGGCGGCCCTGGAGCCGAATCCGTGTAGTGGCCGAACGCAAATCACCGGTTCCGCTGTAAATGAGCCGCCGGCGGGTGCGCATGGAGGATGTCAATGATCATCGAAATTTGAGCAGCGAAAGTCACCGACCTGGGAGCATCTCCGAACAATTGACGAATCAACGAATCAGTTTTTTGAACGACAACGGGCTGCTCTTTCCGTTGTGTATTGCCGCCGCCAGCTTCTTGACCCACCTGCCGGGATCCCTTGACCCAGCCAGCCAGGGACCCCGCAAACCGATATTGCAGGACTGATTGCAATGATCTGAGAAGTGTCAGTCCAGGGTGCGGTGCCGGGGTTAGTTTCGGGGAGGCGCCAACACAGTAAGTCGAGGGTTCAAAGCCTTCACGGCCTACCATACCTTTTCCTCTCCTCGACGTTCGATATTGTTGACTGCACCGGGCTGGTCGGGGGGCCAGCATTTACTTGCGGTGGGGCTGTCCTTCGGGATGGCCTTTTGGCGTTTGTGGGGGTCAATCATGAACGGCGCTGGATGCTTGATACAGATTCTCGCTTGTCAAACAATACGCCCGTCACAGTAAGGGAAAAACGCATCCCGAAAAATGGGCGTAGCATTGATTTTGCACCACGGCCGCGTCGGGCCGGAGATTCATCTGGTGCCGGGAACGGCTCGCTTGATTTTGCACATGGGCAGGCCGTCTTAGCGTGTCGGGTGATGGGAAAGCAGTTGCAAACATGCACTACCAACCCGCTCGACATTCACTCGGCGTAACCACGGTGCCTCAGGACACCATTACACCAAGAGGTGAAAATATGATCCGTTTTGTCCGCACGGCCTGCATCGCGCCCGGCAAGTTTGGGGATGCGCTCGCATTCGCGAAGCAAATTTCAGAGTTTATAAACAAGCATTATGGTGTTAAGTTGGAAATCATGCTTCCCGTGGGAGGGAATCCCCAGCGCATCGCGTGGAGGACCGAGTACCCTAACCTCGGCGCGATGGATGAATTTCAGTCCAAGCTCTTGTTGGATTCGAAGTTCATGGAACTCTCGTCCAAGGGCGCGGCTAATTTCGTTGCTGGATCGATGAATGACGTGATCTGGCGAACCGTTTGAGTCGCTGCCGGAGTAGCTCGTTGCCGCTCCGGTTTATTAACCCAGTTTCGAAACGACATACTTCCTGCCGCTGACCAAATGCCGCGCTGGACCTGTGCCTGGCGAATTCCTATTCAGGCGGCGATTGGCGTCTGAAAAAGTCCGCGACGATGTTCCCGCCATCCGTACGAATCAAGCACGGCACAGACAGGACGAGCGTTGCCGGACTGTTTTTCGGGGTGCTGAGCGCGACCAAGATCTTTGATGCGCGCCGACTGGGTTTTGATCAAAATAACTGAGGGTGTGCAAGCGGATCGCTTTGGCGCCGACAGTCACACGGGCCAATGAACGTGTTACAGCGTTCGAGACCGCACTAAGCCATGGTCGGCGAGTAAGGAATGCGGTCGACGAAAGCATCGATTGCATGAACCAGCGGATGAGCCAGTTCTTGCTGCACCCTAAGGGCGAGGCACCGCGTCGATACCCAGTACGCTGGCATCTTTAGCACCATATCCTGCGGCAATGAGTTGGTCCATTCTGGCGGCAATCGCGGGCAGCGCCGCCATCGGCCGATCACCTGCAGTCTCCAACATCAGTCGAACATCCTTGCGCGCCATCGCCAATTCAAAACTCGGCGTGAAATTGCCCTTGGCCATGTTAAGCCCGCGATTCGCCATCATCCCTTTCACATCGAACAGCCCAACCAATTTAATGGCGTCCTCACCGTCAACGCCGCTTGCTTGAGCCAGAGTAAGAATGTCAGCGATCACCGCGACGAGTCCGATAATCATGGCATTTCCGATCAATTTATTTGCCGCGGCAAGGTCGGGGCGCTCACCCATATACGCGAGGCGTCCTGTCATCTTGGCGAGGTCCGACTCGACGGATTCGAAAAGTGCCTTTGACCCAGCCGCCAGCATCGACCCTTGGGCATCTCGAGCGGCTTGCGGTCCCATGAAGACGGGACAGTGCAGATACTTCAAGCCGGCCGCATGAAAACGTTCGGCTCGATCAGCAGTGAGTGTTGGTAATGTTGTGGAATGATCAATCAAGATCGCGTCAGCAGAAAGGCCAGGGCGTGCCGCTGAAATAACTTCGTCAACGACCGCATCATCTTTCAATACAAGATGAACTCGCGACGCGCCACGAACTGCTTCGGCTGGTGTTGACGCTGCCTTTACGCCGAACTGAGCAAGGGCGCGAACCTTGTCAATGGAGCGATTCCATGCGGTGACCGTATCACCGCGTTTTGCGGCAGCCTCAGCGAAAGCGCTTCCGAGTAAACCCGTACCGAGAAAGGCGATATGTGCCATGTCCAGAATCCTTTAAAAAAAACCGAGAAGCAATACGTAGAAGAAGGCACCCGCTAAAGTATCAGCACAGCCACGTCATCGAAAACTCTTCAATCACATTTAACCCACGACGACTTCACTGATCTGAATGACGGGAGTTTGGTCGGTGTAGTTTGGAATGTCAGCCATGATCTCCCTGGCGTGTGGACCAAACCCAGCTTGAAAAGTCTCGACTGAATCGCAGAAAATATGACACATGCCAACGTAGGTGGCAGGTGCCCCCGGCGCTCCACCCGCGAGGCCCTTGTCAACGGTATAAGACTTGCAACTGTCACCCATCCGTGCTTTCACCAGCGGCATATGCTTGTCGCGGTAGTACTCATGGTTGAAGCGGGCACCAGGGGTGTTGGGGTACATCACGCTGACTTTGATCATGATCAATCTCCAGGCACAAAGGCTTTGGTTGAGGGAATGCAGATTCTGCCCGACAAACAGTTCTGATGCCACTAATGGCGCTTTCCATTGTGGCCGGCATCGTTGTTTGCTTCATCCAGTTTCGGAAAAGGAGAAAATACCGTGCACTACCAAAACTCGATGATGAGCACGATTGAGGTTGTGCTCGCCTGGGACCTGCCGGACGCCGTGCTTGCCGATGCATTCAGGGCGCAGGTCGGGGCGATGGCGGGGGCCGGGGCGGAGTGAGCTTTTTGCCGCCCCCTCCACCCACCTGACCCGACGCCGCGATGCCGATGCCCGACGGTTTTCGCACCCGGCCCGGCGCATGGCGGTGAAGGTGCGAATCGTGCCCTGTGCATGGCGAATTCATGCGCAGGCGGCGATCGGCGTCTGGAAAAGGCCACGGCAATGCTGCTGCCATCCGTACGAATCAAGCACGGCACAGGCAGGGCGAGGCTTACCAACCTGTTCCTCCGGGGTGCTCCCGCTGAGCGACTGATGAACACGGCTGCCGTTGTAATAGCCGCGAAACGCCTGCAGCTTTCGCTCCAGGTCAAGAGCATTCCAGAAGAACATACGCTCGAGAAACTCGCGGCGAATGATCCCGATCAGACGTTCGATGAACGGATGCGAAACCGGCACCTGCGGAACCGTTTTGATCTCGTCGATTTCGAGTACGCGTAGGTTGGCGAGCCAGCGATGAAAACGAAACAGCGGGTCATGGTCAGTGCTGATGTGTTGCGGTAAGGACTGACCAGCGCTGGCGCGATTGAACATCCGCCACACGGCTACGCTGAGTTGCGCGGAGGGGCCCTTCGATCCGGGTTTGCGTGGACGTCCCGAGGAGGAGAAGAGCCGGCGGTATTTGCCATCGACCAGAGTCTTGTGGAACTTGAGCAACGTGGCCGGTTTGATGATCACGGCTAGATTCGGAATGTGGTGTGGCCGCATGAACAGAGTGGTCAGCCCGAGCACCAGGCGATCGAAGGTAGTCAGGTTCGGGGCCCGCTGCCGGGAGCGATTGCAAATCAGCAGCTGATGTTTGAGCGATAACGATGCCGCGGCAACAGCGCGGGCGCCGCCCGGGCGGAGGAATTTCGCAAGTGTGACGAGCAGGTGTATCGCCAGAAGGACCAGATCGCGCATGCGTGGACCGTAACCATGTTTGTCGCGCTACGCAAGGCTGCACGACGCGGCCCGGTCGGACTAAAATCGCGGAATTAGCCATGAACACGTTCGTGGATCCTGCATAGAGCACTTATGGGCCGGACTGCAAGTCATTTGCCCTGCGTCGGTATTCGTGTCATCCGCAGAACGTGCATGTCCTGTTCAACAATCTTGTCGGTGGATGCTATCAATGCATCAATGCCCTCGCGGACACCGAAGAAACGCCCGGCCAGTTTATCGAGGGAGCCGGACGCAATGGCCACACACAGCGATCCCGCGGCCTCTGGCGCATCCCAGTCCGTCAAATCCCGCAAAGAAGCGATGTTTCGCGTCATATCCGTCCGCACCATCCCTGGACTGATCGCGAACACGAACACCCCGGAGCCGGATAGCTCTACTGCAATTGATTCGGTCAGCCGTGTCAGTGCGGCCTTGGTAGCCGAGTAGTCGCTGCAACTTGGTATCGACACATTTCCCAAACCGCTCGACACGTTGACAATTCGCCCGGACCTGCGCCCGATCATCCCTGACAGTGCTGCGCGGCAAAGTGCAGCGGGACCGCGGACATTGATTTCGAAGACGCGCCACCAATGATCCATATTGCTGCTTGCAAACGGGATCCCGTCACCGTTGATGCCAGCGTTGTTTACGAGCAAATCGAGCGGGCCATGAACTCGTTCAACGGCATGAATCAGATCGTCGGCCGCCTGCACATCGGCAACGTCGAACGGAAGGACTGATGCTGAACCCCCGCTCTTCCGAATCTCTTCGGCTGCCTGTTCCAGTCCGCCAAGATCGCGGGCGGCCAGCCCCACATGGGCTCCAGCCTTTGCCAAAACGATTGCGATGCTTCGGCCGATGCCACGGCTGGCCCCGGTAACGAGGGCGACGTCGCCTGAAAGCGGGTTCGTCGCAGACTGGACGGGGGACATCCTTGACTCCTTAAGTGAACGTACGACTCATTATCCATAGTCGTTATTGCGAATCCTACACGGCCCACCACCGCCTTTCGGTCCATTCTTATCCGCAACGTTCGGTATTGTTTATCGCAGCCTGGAGTCAAAGTTCACGGTTTCACCGAGTGGGAGGGCCGACAAAATAGGCGGTGACATACAAGTCGTTCGCCAGGACATCGGTACCCTGAAAGCCATTGCCAAAAGAGAAGCTCCACTCGAAACCGGGAGCCGGGCCGGTGGCTTGGCAGGCGCCCTGAATCGTGGCGCCCTCGCAGGCCCAATAGAGATAGGGCTCTATGTTATTGAATGGACCGACATCGATGTTGGGCGCCGCGACCACCGGCGTGCCCGGGATCAAGCTCAGCTGGTCGTAGAACAACGCCCCAAGCGGGTCTCCGGTGGAGGTGCAGTTATAAGAAACGCCGCAGTTCGGGTCCATCGGGGGCAATTCCCAGTTTGTCTGGCCGAGGTATCCGGTGCCATTATAGGTGTTCATGTTCGTGACGAATTGGTCGGCCGAATCCCAGTTCATCGCGCCGTCCTGGTTGACACATATCTTCGGGCTGCCCTGGTTCCTGCAGGCCGGCAGGCCGAAGGTATTGGTCGCCGCCAAATTGGCGTTCGCCAACCAGGTTACGTTCAGCACAGGGTCATAGACCGTCTGCCCGCCAGGATTGACTTGGAGTCCCTTGCCCGTGGCGGGCGGTGTTCCAGATATTTTGGCTTGGATCATTGGGAGCACATACAGGTAGTTAGGCTTGGTATTGCTGCCATGGAACCCGGTGTTGAAAGAAAATGTACCAAAGCCGCTGCCGGTCTGAGTAACGGTCGTTTGCGACCAGTAAAGATAAGGTTGGAAGTTGCTAAATGGACCCACCGTGTTGTTTGGGATGGGAACGGCAGTATTGGGCGCTTGAAAACCCAACGCGTTGTAGTATAGCGAGCCCAGCGCGCTCCCCATGCAATTGAACCCGAACGGTTCGCCATGTGGCCCCGTAAACGGGCAGGTATTATCGATGGACGGCGCGGTCGGAAGTTGCCAGTTGCTGTGCCCCAGATAGTGGGCCGCGTTCATCGCGTTCACCCAGGCCGCAGCTGCCTGATAGCTCATCGAGCCGCTTGCATTGACGCATGCTTTCGGATCGGCGGTGGAAGTGCATAGCGGCAGACCGAACCGGTTGCTGGCCGCCAGGTTGGCGTCGGCGAGCCAACTGANNTAATACGCTCGCCGCCGAAGGTGGTGCGCACATGACGATGCCCTCGCCGATCGACCCGGCCGCGACCGTTTGCTGATAGGCGGCGATGTTGCTGGTGATCCGGTGATTGCTGTCGATCCCCTTGGCGAAGCCGTTGTTGTAGGCGCGATATACCGGCACCAGCCCGCTCGCGCAGGCGCCATTGACCGCAGGCGTGGTCAGGAAATCGTTGCTCTCGAATTTCCAGCTCTTGGCAGTTGGCGTGTAGAGCGCTTTCAACCCCGCGCATTCGGCAGGATCAGCGGTGTAGAAGTGCGAGTTCGGGCCGAAGATCGTCCCCGTGGCCGAATTGATGGTGGTATTGCCATAGAAGCGGCAAACCTGGTTCGGTCCGCCTGCGGTGAAGGTGTTCCCGGTGCGCTGCCAGCGCCCGACTGCGCCACTGTCGACGAATGCTTGCTCGGCGGGATCGGCGGTGACGAAGTAGTTATTGAGGTCCCGATCGAAATACTCGACGACTGTTTGCGCGGCCAATACCGGCAGTGCGACCAGGCTACAGATCAGGGAGGAAAGAAATGCGGTGCAGGGTCGTCGCGTCGTCATCACAAGTCCTCCGGCGTGCCATCCGCGATTCAGGCAATACCCGCGACAGGGCAGCTGCAAAGCATCACCCAGGATGGTGTTCGCAAATCGACATGGCTGATATGTTCAGATTACGCCAGCGATTCAATTCCAACCTTTCGCAAACCTTTCAGTCACGAATTGCGCAGCGAAGGGTGTGGTGCTGGAAACCTGAGGGTGGAACCCGACACTTTCCCAGTTCGCCAGCTTTTCAGGTTTTCAGATTTCCAGGATTTCGAGTCTATCT
>PLYG01000022.1 GCA_003153335.1 Betaproteobacteria bacterium
CCGCGACCTTGGCGCCGGCACGGGCAAAGCTGGCCAGCAGCGTCGGCGCGTGCAGGTATTGCGGGTCATTCATCATCACTTCCCGGCCGGTTTCACGATCGAAAAAATAATTGCCGCAAATGCCGTGGACGGCGGGCGGGGCGCCGGTAACAATCGACAGGTTGTTGGGGTTGGTGAACGAGGGGACCACGCAATCGCCTTTGAACGCCGCGCCCTGCTCCAGCATCTTTTTCAGAAAGGGCGCCACGCCGGCGGCAACGGCCCGTTCAATATAGTCATATTCGCAGCCATCGACGCAGACGACCACCAGCGGGTCGCGCATCCAGCGATACCTGCGGCCGTTGACGGTCAGTTCCGCCGTCGGACTCACTTGACACTCCGTATTATCCGTTTTCCTGTCCTGGCGGGTTCCTGCCCGGCGTGCATCCGTTCGCGGCTGGCCATCGCGTGTTCGTACATCAGGCGGCCGGCGAACGCTCCGTCCTTCGCCGCGATCGCTTCGACGATCTTGCGGTGCTCCCGCATCGAAATGGGCAGAATCGCGCCGCCCCGCTCGATGGTCTTGCGCCGGTAAAGGCTCAATTCGTTGACCAGCCGCCGGTACATGTCCAGCAGCTTGAGATTCGCCGCGAACTGCGCGAGCATGTCGTGAAACGCGATATTGGCAGCGTAGTAGTCGCCGGTATCCTTGGCGGCGGCCGNNCGCCCGATCAGGGCGCGCAACTGCGCCAGTTGTTCCGCGCTGGCGCGTTCCGCCACCCGCCGTCCGATCATTTCGTCGAGGCTGGCGCGAACGTCATAGATCTCATCGGCCTCTTTCACCGAAATCTGCCGGACAAACACGCCGCGGTTTTTTTCCACGCGCACCAGCCCGGACTCTTCCAGCGCCCGGAATGCTTCCCGTATGGGGCCGCGGCTGATACCCAACTGCGCCGCAACCACGGCTTCGTTCAGCTTGCCGCCGGCGGGCAGATCGCCCGCGAGAATCATGCGCTCCAGCTCCTTGTGCGCCAGCGTCGCGAGCGAATGCGTGCGCAGCAGCGTGATGGCGCTGGCGGAATGCGCCACTGCGGTCGTGGCGGTACGGGTGAAAGAAGCCATATTGACTAGTGTGCCAACAATGTTGTAGATTGTCAACAATCTGGAGTAGACACGGTCTGCGCCCGGTGCTAGATTTGCTGGCCTGCCGGTCACGAAGGTGACACAATCAAAAGGCAAGCTCGTCCCGCGTTCAACATATGGAGGATCGAATGATTCGATTGCTGACTCGTTGTATCAAACCTTTGGCTGTGGCCCTCCTGGCCGCGGTCGCCAGCTGCGCCTGGGCGCAAAAGACGACCCTGGTGGTCTATACCGCCCTCGAAACGGATCAAATCAAGGCCTACCAGGAAGGTTTCAACAAAGTCTATCCGGACATCGAGATCACCTGGGTGCGCGATTCGACCGGCGTGATCACCACCAAGCTGCTGGCCGAAAAGAACAATCCGAAGGCCGACGTCGTGATGGGGCTCGCCGCGACCAGCATGGCGATCTTCGACAACGAAGGCATGTTGATCCCCTACGCGCCCGCCGGCCTGAGCCGTATTGCCTCGCAGTACCGCGACAGCAAGAATCCGCCCGCGTGGGTCGGCATGGACGTATGGGGCGCGACGATCTGCTTCAACACCGTCGAAGCGGCCAAGGCCAACATTCCGAAGCCAGAAACGTGGAAGGACCTGACCAAGCCGGTATACAAGGGAAAGATTGTGATGCCGCATCCGGCATCGAGCGGCACCGGCTTCTTCGATGTCACTGCCTGGCTGCAACTCTACGGCGAGGCCGAAGGCTGGAAGTTCATGGACGGCCTGCACGAAAACATTGCGCAGTACATGCACTCCGGTTCGAAACCCTGCGCGTCGGCAGCCAGCGGTGAATACGTACTCGGGATTTCGTTCGAGTACCGCGCGAACCGCGAGAAAGCGCAGGGCAAACCGATCGACCTCGTGTTCCCGAAGGAAGGCCTGGGCTGGGATCTGGAGGCAAGCGGTATCCACAAGGGCACGAAGAACCTCGCCGCGGCGCAGAAGCTGCTGGACTGGAGCATTACCGACGCCGCGATGGCGCTGTACGCGAAGAATTTCGCCATCGTCGCGATCCCGAGCCTGTCGCAGCCGTTGCCCAACGTGCCGGCCGACTACGCCAGCCGCCTGGTCAAGAACGACTTTGCCTGGGCTTCAAAGAACCGGGACAAGATTCTCGCCGAATGGAGCAAGCGCTACGAATCGAAAGCCGCACCCAAATAAGCTGACTGCGGCCTGAACATGGCGCGGGTCGCGGATGGCGGGTTCGCCTTCGTTGTCCTGCGCCATTCCTTTGCATTCCCGCCCTGATTCCAAAACTGGTGAACGATGGCCTATGCGCTAGAGCTTGAGGGCATACACAAGGCATTCGGCGATTTCGTCGCGCTGAAGTCGATCGACCTGACCATCGAATCCGGTGAACTGGTCTGTTTTCTGGGACCGTCCGGCTGCGGCAAAACCACGCTGTTGCGCATCATTGCCGGGCTTGAACGGCAGACGCGTGGACGGGTCATCCAGGACGGGCGGGATGTGTCGCATGCACCACCGGCGGCGCGCGACTACGGAATTGTCTTTCAGTCGTATGCGCTGTTTCCCAATCTGACCATAGAGCAGAATGTCGGCTACGGGCTGGTGAACCGGCGCCGTGCGCGCAATGAAATCAAGGCCAGAGTCAACGAATTGCTGACCCTGGTCGGCCTGTCCGCCGAAGGGCGGAAATTTCCCAGCCAGCTTTCCGGCGGCCAGCAGCAGCGGGTCGCCCTGGCCCGTGCGCTGGCAATCTCCCCGCACCTGCTGCTGCTGGATGAGCCGCTCTCGGCGCTGGACGCCAAGGTACGGGAGCGGCTGCGCGGCGAGGTGCGCGGCCTGCAGCAAAGGCTGGGCGTCACCACCATCATGGTGACCCATGATCAGGAAGAAGCGCTGTCGATGTCGGATCGCATCGTGGTGATGAACCAGGGCACAATCGAGCAGATCGGCACACCCAGCGACGTCTACGAACGGCCGCAGACGCCGTTCGTCGCCGATTTTCTGGGCAAGGTCAATGTGCTCAGGGCCACGGCGCTGGGCGAGGGCCGGTATCGCGCCGGCACGGTCGAGCTCGATCTGCCGGTTGACGGCTTCGCGGCGGGCGAATCGGTGCGCATTTATCTCCGCCCCGAAGACCGCCATGTCGAGGGCGACATAGCATCGCTGCCGAACCGCTTGACGGGGAAGATCACCGCCATCGACTACCTGGGCACCTTCTGCCTCGCGGAATTGGCCTGCCCCGGACTGGGCCAGCCGCTACTGATTTCGTATTCGCTCAACCAGATGCACGATCTGGGCGTTCGCACTGGCAATGAAATTCAATTTGCGCTTCGGGTCGATCGTGTTCGCGTGTTCGCCGAACGCGCCTCTACCTGACCGGCCATGATGAGCGCTGCAGCCCGAGCGAACCCGGCGTCGTTCAAGGTAATACCCTCGAGGCTGGCCTTGGCTGCTGAAGTGCTGGTGGCGCGCGGCGGCCTCATACTGCTGGCGACCGGGCTCCTGGTCTTCCTGGCAGTGCCGCTGGTGATGATCCTGATCCGCAGCACGGAAAATCGTGATGGCGTATTCATCGGCCTGGCCAACTTCGCCCAGTATTTGCGCTCGCCATCGTTCGGCAATTCGCTGACGAATACGCTGCAGTTTTCGGTGACCACGACCCTGGTCACCGTGCCGCTTGCGTTCGGCTTTGCGTACGCCATTCAGCGTAGCCGGATTCCTTACAAGGGACTCTGGCGCAACATTGCGATGATACCCATACTGGCGCCCTCGTTGCTGGCGGCGATATCGTTCATCTACCTGTTCGGCAATCAGGGTTGGCTGAAGTTTGTGATCGGATGGTTTGGCATCAAGACGATTTACGGCATGCCGGGCATGGTGCTGGCGATGACGTTTTCCTCGTTTCCACACGCGCTGATGATACTGCTTGCCGCGCTGGCGCTGTCGGACGCCCGTCTGTACGAAGTGGCCGAAGCGCTGGGAACGAGCGAATGGCGCAAGTTCATGACCATTACGCTGCCGGGCGCCAAGTATGGACTGGTATCGGCGTGCATGGTCATCTTCACGATGGCGGTGTCGGAATTCGGCGTTCCCAAGGTAATCGGCGGCAACACGGCGGTGCTGGCGGTCGACATCTATAAACAGGTGATCGGCCAGCAGAACTTCCAGATCGGCGCAGTGGTAGGCCTGCTGCTGCTGCTGCCGGCAGTCGTCGCTTATGGCATAGACCACCTGGTGCAGCGCCGCGCGCAGGCATTGCTAACCGCGCGTAGCGTCCCCTATCAGCCGCGGCGGGCACGCCTGCGCGATAGTTTGCTGCTTGCGTTCGTGATTCTGATCTCGGCCGCTCTGTTGCTTGTGGTCGGCATGGCTGCGTTCGGCTCGCTGGTCAAGGTCTGGCCGTACAACCTGTCGTTGACCCTCAACCATTACACCTACGGCTTCGAGGAAGCCGGCCTCGAACATGCCTATCGGAACAGTCTGAACATGGCCGTCTGGTGCGCGTTGCTGGGCAGCGCGGTCACCTTCACCGGCGCCTACTGGCTGGAAAAAACGCGGCGCGACCAGACGGAGGGTTTGAACTTTCTTCGTCCTGTCATCCGGTTCCAGGCCATGTTGCCGATGGCGGTTCCCGGGATGGTGCTGGGCATCGGCTACATACTCTTTTTCAATCACCCGTCGAATCCACTCAACTTCCTGTACGGAACGATGACGGTTCTGGTGCTTTCGACGGTCATCCACTTTTACTCATCCAGCCACCTGACCGCGGTAACTGCGCTCAAGCAGATCGACAGCGAATTCGAATCCGTGTCGGCATCGCTGAAGGTTCCGTTCTACAAGACGTTCTGGCGCGTCACCGTCCCGGTCTGCCTGCCATCGGTACTCGACATCTTCCGCTACTATTTCGTCAACGCGATGACGACGATTTCCTGCGTCGTGTTCCTTTATTCCCCTAAGACCACGCCGGCTTCCGTTTCGATTCTTCAGCTCGACGAGGCCGGGGCGATCGGCTCGGCGGCAGCGATGGCCACGCTGATCGTCGTCACCTCGGGAATGGTGACCGGCGTGATTTTCACGCTGGAGTGGTGGCTGGTCCGGCGCACGCAGGCGTGGCGCAACACCGCGCAATCTTAGGAGACACTCATGATTCTGGGAAACGACCCGATACTGCTCACTCCCGGCCCTCTGACCACTTCACTCGCCACCAAGCAGGCGATGCTGCGCGACTGGGGTTCCTGGGACAGCGAATTCAACGCGATGACGGCGAGCATCTGTGCCGACGTCGTCGACATCGTCCAAGGCGCCGGCACCCACGTCTGCGTGCCGCTGCAGGGGAGTGGAACATTTTCGGTGGAAGCGGCGCTCGGCACGCTGGTGCCGCGGATCGGCAAGGTGCTCGTCCCGGTCAATGGCGCGTACTGCCAGCGCATAGTGAAGATCCTGGGCTATCTCGGGCGAGCCTGTTCGACCATCGACGTGCCGGAGGACCGGCTTCCCACGCCACAACAGATTGACGACGTATTGCTCCATGATCCGGCGATCACCCATGTGGCGCAGGTGCATTGCGAAACCGGCACCGGCATCCTCAATCCGCTGGAGGAAATCGCGCAAGTCGTCGCGCGGCATGGCAAGGGCCTCATCATCGACGCGATGAGTTCGTTCGGCGCCATCGCCATCGATGTGCGGACCATGCCGTTCGACGCGCTGATCGCGGCGTCGGGCAAATGCCTGGAAGGCGTTCCCGGGATGGGCGTTGTCGTCATCAGGCGTGCCGTGTTGGAAAAGGCGCAAGGCAACAGTCATTCGCTGGCGATGGATCTTTTTGACCAGCATGCATACATGCAAAAGACCGGCCAATGGCGCTTCACGCCGCCCACCCACGTGGTCGCCGCGCTGCGTGCGGCAATCGACCAGTTCAAGGACGAAGGGGGCCAGCCGGCGCGGGGCGCCCGCTATGCGGCGAATTGCCGGACGCTGATCGAGGGCATGGAGCAGCTGGGGTTCAAGGTTTTTCTGGACAGGAAGCTGCAGGCGCCCATTATCGTCACCTTCCATGCACCGTCGGATCCCAACTACAGGTTCGCCGACTTTTACCAGCGGGTGCGGGCCAAGGGCTACGTTCTGTATCCGGGGAAGCTGACCAAGCTCGAGACCTTCCGCGTCGGCTGCATCGGTGCGATCGACCCCAACGAAATGCAGAATGTCGTCGCGGCAGTGGCACGCACGCTGGCCGAAATGGGGATTTCAGAAGTCAGAGGACAGAAGACAGAGGACAGATTGAAAAAGTCCCGAACCCTGACGGTGTAAGACCATGCGTTGCTCTGTCCTCTCCCCGCTGCCCTCTGCCTACTCTCTTCTGTTCTCTGTCTTCTGTCCTCTGTCTTCTGACCCATGACCGACGGCCAGATTGCCGTCGGTCTTGTTCTGCTGTCGGCGCTGATGCACGCGACATGGAACGCCATCGTCAAGTTCTCCGGCGAGCGCATGGTTGTATTGGCGGTCATCGACACGTTGTGCTGCGCGCTGGCGCTCGCCCTGACCCCGCTGGTCCCCTTCCCGTCTCCGGCCGCATGGCCCTTTCTGGCCGCATCGGTGACGCTGGCAGTCGGCTACAAGTTCGCGTTGCTGGGCGCCTACCGGCATGGCGATTTCACGCAGGCCTATCCGCTGATGCGCGGCTCGGCGCCGTTGCTGGTCGCGCTGTTCACGGTCACGCTGGGCCTGGAGCAACTGGCTTGGACCGGGTATGCCGGAATCGTGATGGTTTCGATGGGCCTGTTCGCGCTGGTCGACTGGAAAAACGGCAAGCTCGTTCTGTTGCTGTTCGCCCTCGGCGCAGGCGCCACGCTGGCGGCGGCGACGGTGATCGACGGTACCGCCGTCCGCGGCTACAGCGAACCGTTCACCTACATCGTCTGGCTCGAAGTTTTCGAGCACATAGCCTTGCCGTCATTTGCCATCGTCACGCGCCGCGCGCAGTACTTCGGCGTGCTGCGCGGCCAATGGCGCATCGCCGGCATCGGGGCGGTCAACCGCATCGGGTCCTACGGGCTGATGGTCTGGGCGATGAGCATGGCCGCCATCGCACCGCTGGCCGCGTTGCGGGAGACCAGCGTGGTATTCGGCGCGTTGATCGGCTATTTTGTCCTCAAGGAGCCTTTCGGCCGCAGGCGGCTGGGCGCGACGGCCATGGTGCTGGCCGGCATCGCGGTGTTGCAGCTCACGCGCGCCGTGGCGTAACCGGCGCTATTGACTTGAAACGCTGCTTTCGCTCAAATGACAATGATCACTCGACAATGTTATTGTCAAGACTGAAATGCCAGACCAAGCGTTCATTTACCTGATTGTCGCGCTCAATACGTGTGTGCAGCTCATGCTCATCAGGAGCCTGAACTTTCCGGTCGGCGGAAAGCGGAAGTACCATTTGATCGCCGTCGCAATCCCTGTGCTCGTCATGTTGTCGGCCCGGCTATTGATCGCTGTCGGCATGATCCACAGTCGCGTTGCCGATCAGTCGGCGATCGAACAACACATTACGACTGCCGCAAGCATTTTGCTGATGGCCGGGCCCTGGTTAGTGACGCTGGCTGCCATCTTCGATAAGCAGCGAAAGGGCTGGATTATCAAGCGCGAGCGGGAGTCCAGCGGTCGGAATGGGGCTTGACCGGCGGGTGCCGACTGCCAGAAAGAAACCGACGCTGCGTGTAGATCTACATCATACCCATCGCCTTTGGCAGCCAGATCGACAGAGCGGGCCAATAGGTCACGATCACGAGGAATATCAGCATGACGCCGAGCCATGGCAACACCGCCACGGCGAGCTCAGTGATGCTCAGCTTGGAGATGCCGCTTGCGACGTAGAGATTGAGCCCTACAGGCGGATGGCACAGACCCACCTCCATGTTGGCGTCGATCAGAATGCCGAAATGCACCGAATCGATACCCAGCTTCATGGCGGCCGGGTGCAGGATGGGCGCAAAAATAAGGATGATCGAGGACGGGTCCATGACATTGCCGGCGAGCAGGAGGACCAGGTTGACGAACAGCAGGAAGGCCACCACGCCGAGTTCCTTGCCGAGGATCCAGTCGGCCAT
>PLYG01000341.1 GCA_003153335.1 Betaproteobacteria bacterium
GACTTGACAGGTCAATACATATCAGCGGTGTATGGTGGCTGCGCGGGCGTGTCACCAACGCGGCAATCCTGTGGATCAGTTCGAGCGGGGTCAGCACCAGGGCACGGGGTCCGTCAGGGCGCGGCTTGGGGATGTCGTAGACCAGATGTTCGGCGTCGTGTTGGTGTAAATGGTCGAGGGCGAAGGGCGGGCGGGCGCAGTACTTGTCGCGCAAAGTGATCATCACTTGCTCCCTTGATGATGGATGCCGGCGACGGGAGCCGGCGCGTCGGCTACCTCAGCGCGTCACAATTCAGCAGGGAGTACGGACGCTTCTTCGGAACCGCGCCGACGCGAGACATTCTCAGGTTGCGCGAAGACGGCGTCAGAGAAGCACGCGCCGCGGAATAGGTAGGCGCTCCGGGTCCGGCCTCATGCCCCGATTTTTTGGTGACTAGTAACTTATAGTTTACATTTTAGGAATTATGAGTTACTATATGGACACTTTGAGTGACTTAGGAGCCGTCATGGACAACACCAACGATTCCATCTCCGACCGCGTCGAACGTTCTCTTCGCACGAGCCGCCGCGCGCTGATCGTCGTTCTGATCGGCGTGCTCATTGCCGCAGTCACGCTCATCGCGCACGCGCTTCGGCCCGGATCCTTCCTGTCAGACTGGCCGTCGAAGGCGCCGTGGCTGATCCCCGTGGCGATCGTTGTCTTCGTCGCGATTAGCGCCCTAACACGCCGCGGGCGCGCTTCCGCCGCAGAGGCGAAGAACGTGATGCAGACGGTGCTCGAGGACGAGTTTCGTCAGGCAAATCTCTCGCGCGCGCAGCGGTTCGCGCTCGTCGTCGTTCTCCTCGCGCAGATTCCGCTCGCGGCACTCTCGCTTTCCGGGCTGACGACGGCAGCGGCCGTGACCGTCATGGCGGTGACGACGGTGACGCTCGGGATGGCAGCGCTGATCGTCTCGTTCCTGATATTCGATCGGGATTAGCGATGGCCGGCGAACTGCGGAACAGGCTGAAAGTGCAGCGTGCCATTTGCGACCTGACGCAAGCGGAGCTCGCTGTGCAAGCGGGTGTCACGCGCAAATCGGTGAACGCGATCGAGACGGGGCGGATGGTGCCGTCGGTACTGCTGGCGCTGAAACTCGCACGCGTTCTGGAAGTGCCGATCGAGACGATCTTCATGCTCGACGCAGATCGGGAAACGGAGAAATGATGAAACGCTTCACGCTCGCCTCGCTCCTGCTGCTCTCTGCAGTCACGACCTCTGCCGCGGATGCACCGCGCGCATTTCCATCCGATCAGGACATTCGCACGATTCCGTCGATCGCGTCGACGTGCAGCACCAGGGCCATGAAAACGAAGCTGCCTTTTCACACTCTCGTTCGATCTCTTGAGCACCGCCCATGGCGCAGCTCTGTCTCACCCGACAGCGACACCACGCCAACGGCCTGTTCATCGCTGATCGGCGCGCTGCAGCTCCGGCCCGCATCCGCCTCTTCATGGCTCCCGCAGTCTTCCCGGCCGACCTTGCCCACCCTCACGGCCCGTCTCCTCGCGATGGAACTCCCATGCGTTGACCGGCGGCTCCGCCCAACTCCACTCCTTCCGAAAGCCTGACTCGCCGCTCAATCCCGTTGTGATCTACACCACGACTCGCCGCGAAATCGCGCCGCTCGTGCGGCCGGCTTCCGGAAAGAGTCCTCACCGTTAGCGCGACCCTCGGGTGGCGTTGTTTGCGCGCGCTCCTCGCTCCTCGCTCCTGATCCACTCGCGATGAACTTTCAGTTACACGCGGGATGAAGTCCGCGGCCGCCAAGTTCTTACGGATAGGCAATCCAACCGCACAGCTCCAAGTATATGCGGACGCAGCAGCCCCATCGACAGCGCAAGGCAACGTCGAGTGCCCGAAAATCTTGCGGTTGGGCGGCGCACCGCGCTGCCGTGGCCAGCCGTGATCGCCGCGGCCCTCAAAACCGGTGCCGCGGCACGCCGCAGAGGCAAGCGGCACCGCCTGAGCCAGCAGGAGCTGGTCACCAGGTCAGGCGCTGATCGAATGCGATCTCCCGCAGTGGTTGGGTGGCCGACCCCCATTGTGGATCGTTGCCCGCCGGTGCGCGAACCGTTGGGGTCTCCCTTGTGAATGTCCGCAATGGAGCAAAGCGACTGACTCCTGCGGGTCGTCAACGGAAGTTGACCCTCCACGATTGAACGACCGCTACCCGTCTGTTGCGGACGTACGAACAGAGCATCGCGAGGACCGCTCAGGGCCGATTCCGGACTTAGACGGTGAGGAAGTCTTGACCATGTCGGCAGAAGCGATTCTCAACCCCTACAGACGAGAAATACCGCATTCCAGGTGAGCGCTAGCCGTGCTTCTGAACGACGTCATAAATCTGCGCAGGTTGAAACGCAACATCCCAGCACCAAACCCCAAACCCGCCCTTCGCATTTACGCCCTTGACCCATGCTTGCAGCGCCGCCCGCTTGGCACGGTTTTGCTCGGAGTCTTCGCCTTTGATTTCCAGCACCAACGTTTTGCCATTGACGAGCCGAAACAGGAAGTCCGGTATGTAGCGTCGCCTCGCGCCGTTCCACAAATAGTAGATCTGAAATCCCAGATGCTCGTTTTTCGCGTACGCGGAAATCAAATCGCTCTTTTCCAGGATATTCGCTGCGTACTGTTCCCACGAGCTGTCAGCCACCATGTGACTGATCTGTGAGCGCTGAGTCGGGTGGCACACCTTGGTTGTGTACCACGTGCGCATCGTTCGAGTCGATCCGATCGGGAATTCTTCGTCGAACACCGGTTCGATGCGCTCCTGATTTTGCTCGACCACGAAGCGAAGCAAGTGTTGCACTACGATGTCGACGTTCAACGCCAGCAGAATGCGCTTACGTAGCGGTTCCTGATGAAACAACGATGGGATCTTCAGCTTATTCGATGCCAGAAACTCTTCGACCAGTCGAATGAGCTGGACGACAAGAAACTCGCGATTGCCTTTGAACTTTGATTCCAGTTCATCAAACGCCTTGCGCGCGGCCTTGAAGGTCAATCGCTGCAGCCGGAATTCCTCCGGCAGCTTTTCCAGATCGATCACGTGAATCTGGTTCCAGTCGGTCGCCCCGCCTACGGCGGGCGCAATTTCGGCGCTGATAGGCGTCTGCGCAGGGTCAATGGTCAGGTCCTCCACCTTGTCCCAATCGACGGACAGCATCGGCCGCACGACCGTGTCAATCCGCAACACATTTGGCCAACGGATCTCGAACGCATTGCGATCGACGAGCGATTCGATCTGTGTGCTGGGTTTAGGCGGCGGTGGCGCATCGCCGCCTTCACCCACGTCCTGGAATATCGACAGCGGTACCCCGAACACGTTGACGTATTCCGGTTTGAACAGTCCGTCCTCGTCCAGGTCGTACGCCACTCTGCGTAAGCCGCGGCCGATCACTTGCTCGCATAAGAGCTGGCTCGTGAATGCGCGCAGTCCCATGATGTGCGTCACGTTCTTGGCGTCCCAGCCTTCCG
>PLYG01000457.1 GCA_003153335.1 Betaproteobacteria bacterium
CGGAGTACAGAGGCAAATGTCCGCAATGTGGCGCTTTCGTGTCCGGCGGGAACCGGCCAAGCGGCCGTTGCGGCCGGCGGCACAAGCGAGGCCGAAATTGCATCCCGAACCTGAGTTGCATCATGCCCGAAGGGCGGTAGCGGCTTGCTGTTCAGCCCGTCGACGAACCGGGCGAGGCTTTGACCTCGGCGCGTCGGCGGCCTATCCGAGTGGGACCATCGACGTATCAGGTGCGGCGACATATGCCGCACACAGCGGAACTACGGCTGTCTTCAGCATCGAGCCAGGCGGATCAATTCATGCGAATGGAACAGCGGTCATCTTCAGCGGAATACGCAATAGATGTTGCCACCGACTGCGTTCTCGACCCAGCCGCGTTGCCAGGAGGTCGAAAGCGTCCTGCAGTTGAGCACGTACTGGTGCAGTTATGCTGCGACGGATCGGGTACTTGGCCGGACCGTTATAGAGCGATTCCACGAGCCGACGATGCAGGATGAGATTTTCGATCTCCCAATTTTGCTGGTTGTNNCAATTCGGCCACTGCGGACGCTGGGAACTTGAGTGCCTGCTCAAGGTTTCTTGCCGAAGACTTGGGGGTTTTTGGCAGCGTCCTCTTTGGAGGGCTTTCCAGCAACCACCAGTTTCCGAATTCCGTCGTATATTCCAGAGCTAACGATTCCCTTGGTAACCAGCCATGCCTTGCTACCAAAGGGGCGGCCCGCGATTATCCTTTTCGCCTCGTCATCGCCGATTCCGGGAAGCGTCTTGAGTTCCTCTGTGCTCGCAGTGTTGAGGCTGATCAGCTTTATCTTTGCCGCTTTTTTGGGTTGGCCAACAATTTCGTTTTGGTGCTGCGTGGCCGCCTTCTTCCCTTGCGCTGTTGTCGGCTTCGTTGGCTTCGGTTGTTCTCCCGACGAATCGTCTGCCGCCAGCGCCAGGCCGGTGCTCAATAGCATGGCGGCCAGGGTTGCAAACAATGGCAAGAAACGTGTGCTCATGATGTTTCCTCTCGACTCAATTATGGCGCTTCATGAAATGTCTTTGGGTGCGTACCGAAAAAAGACTTTGCCAAGGTGCTATCAGAAAACAAACCGGAAGCTTCGCAGCCTCCGGTTTGAGTTTTTTGCCGAACTGAGGCCAAGCACTGTGTGCCGTGCCTCTTTCGTTGGGCTACTTAGCGGATTCTCAATTGAACGTGTAGGTTCCGCTGAAATGCACCACCTTGGTGTCAGCCACCTTGCCCGCTGCGTGGCATACCAGGCATTGCTCATTTGCAGCCAATGCGCTGCTGCGCGGCGCATACAGCGAGCCGCCATTGTTTTGCATGTGAGACACGGCGTCGGCGGTGTCATGACAGGAGAAGCAAGCCGAAGCGATCGGCGAACTCACCAAGGTCTCACTTAGCGTGCCGGTACAAGTGGCACTCGCAACCGCTCTAGTGGCCACCGTAAGGACTCCGGTAGCCGCCGCGACAGACGGAGCAGTACCGTAACAAGTAGCCGGAGCCGTTGCCACATACGGCGACAGACTGGCGTTGCCAGCGGTCTGTGCACCAGCAGACACCGTACTGTAGAGCATGTTGCTTGCCGTAGCGCTGTTGTATGCCGCGACCGTTGCCGTGGCTGCGCTGTTGCTCTTGGTATAGGCCGAGCCGAAATTATAGGTGTTCGGCAGGTGACATTGCTCGCAGTTGTCCAGATTTCCTGGATAAGTGATCTTCCAGTAGGTATTGGCAGACTGCCAGGTGAACTTGTTGGTACGCTTGTTCCCAGCGTGGATGGCATGAATGAACGTCTTGGAATCGTACGTCCATCCGCCATCCTGGCCATTGGCGGTATGACAGAAGTTGCAGCTCTGGCCATCATTCCGTTGACCCGCGTGGAAGGCTTCGGCTGTAAAGACGCCAAGTTTGCCATGGCAATTATTGCAGCGTTGCGTATCTACAACAACGCGACGGCCTGTGTAGCCAGACATCACGGCCCAAACATCTGGTGCCGCCACAATCAGACCCCCGGCCCCTGTAGTGCTGTTATAGGTGTATGGGGCGGCCAGATTGGTCTGAGTCAGCGGGAAGCTGGCTATCGCCGTGCCGTAGTTGTAGCCAAAACCGACTGTCACCATTGCCGCGCTGGCAGGAATAGGTACCTTTGTCAGCGTAGCGGTGTAAGAGCCGTTGCTCGGACCCGACAATGTACCTGCCGAACCATTCCACACGTTCAGGAGGGTCACGGAAGTATTCAGGTTGAAGTCAACCGGCGTCGCCCCATTCTCCTGCGGTACACCATAGGCAACTACAAAGGCTGGTGTTCCAACAAAATTGGGAATCATGCTCAGGGAACCGGTCGTGTAGGCATTGAGTACCGCAGGCGCGCCGTTGATTAGAATCTGGAACTGAACAACGGGCTGATTGCTGCTGTTCTTTGTCACGCTACCCAATACATAGCTGATCGTTGCGGCACCAGCCGGCAGGTTGGCTTGGTTGGATGTCACATAACCAACGTTGGTATGTGTATCGGTGCCGTTTCCAGTGATCGGGTTATTCGGGCTGGGCGGTGCGACTGGCACGTGAGAGACCGAGGCAATCGAAGTCGCATCGTGGCACGCGGCACACTTGCTGTCGTCGAGTTGGATGCCACCAGGTGCTGGGTGGTTCAAACCCGTTGCGAAGTTGACCGAGTCATGGCAAGCGCCGCAAGCCATGCGGTTCGGTACGTTTTTCCAGTTGTCGCCCTGAGGGGTAGGAGTCGCCGTACCGCCCGCTTGGGCGCTGTGGCACTTGACGCAGTTACGTATATCTTGCGGGTAGGTGATCCCGTTCAAACTGGTTACCGCGTCATGGTCAACGTCTGGAACGCTAACCGAGTTGTAGCCCTTCATCGTCAGTTCGCTTCCCATATGAATCTTATGGATCCAGTTCGGCAAGACGTAGGTGGAAATACCATAAAGCTGATTCGTCGCTATCCCTGGTGGAGTAAAGGTCGTACCCGAATAGGTTGGCTCGGTTACTCCCTCCCAGTTCAACTGGCCGGTATGGCACGTGCCGCAAAGCCGCACGTCAACGCGGGTCCCGGTATGGATTTGAGTGAAGTTCGCATGGCATTGATAGCAGTTCTGAGTAGCGACGATTTCACGCGATTGGTTCGGGTCGGTCGACACAGCCAACGCACCCGTAGCGGGAATAAAGTCGTAGACCGCATTTGCCGACACCACCATATTTACGGCGGGAACCGACTGCAGCGCATTGGCCGTGTTGGTGCCCGTTCCAGGAGCCGCTCCGGCTAAGGACATTGTGAAGCGATGGGTCTTGCTGGGGTCGTAGCACAGATCAGCACCCGGGCAGGTCCCCGCCCCTAACTGCGCCCAGCTAAATGGTGTTGCCGTCGGTTTGAGCGTTTGAACCAGGGTATTGACCTGGGTTACGTCTGTCCAGAAGGTATATTGATAGGCGCCGTTAGCCAAGGAAATCAGTTGCCCCACCGTTTCACTGGTGGGATGCGACGCTGGCGTCTGGGCTGCCGTGGTTGTATCCGGAGAAATCACCTGCAAATTGACCCATCTGCTCGGGCTACCGTTGCTCGGCGGTATCAACTTGACCATGTTGAACGCAAAATTCGGATGGCCCGCGTACTTCGCCGTTGCGGACTTGGCGGTAATAGCCTCAAGACCCACAATCGCGTTGTTATTCTGATCCGTTACCGTGAAGTTGACTACCGGCGGACCGTTGGGAATCTTCACGCTGGTGATCGTGATCTTCGGTTGCAGAGCCGCCCATTGGGCCGAAGTCAGCGAACCGACTTGAATTCCCGGCGACGTCACCGTCGTCGTGCCTCCCGGTGCTCCCGCCGTCCCGTTGATCCCATCACTCCCACCGCCGCCGCAAGCCACCAGGACGGATGTCAAGAGTGCTATCAATCCACCTCTGACTATCGTGCGCTTCATTTGTGTACCTCGCTGACTGTTTTACTGCAATCCGAAAAATCGCATCGGGTCGCCGCCTTGTTGCTGCCGGGCAGTGCGCCGGTCCGATGCCGCAATCCCTTACTTACCCATGCTTCAAGCTGATTACATGAACTTGTAGATGTAGCGCACGCCGAGGAACGTGACGTTCTGCTTCGGCTGCATCGTTACTGTCGAGTTGTCCGAGTAGGTGAACGGAACACCGTTGTATCCCCAGGTCCAGTTGTCGTATTGCGCCCACTGCTGGATCAGGTCGAACCGGAGGTCGGATTTCTTGTCGAGCGCGACCTTGGCATAGAGCTTCAGGAGGGTAGCGCGATAGCGGTTGTCCGGAAGATTCGATACGGCCGCAGCGGTGGTCGTGCTGAGGTTGTAATTGCTCTTGTCTTCCAGGTAGCTCAATTCGCCACCCACTTCCAGCCCGGCCTTGAGCGTGCCGACGATACCGAACCCCGCGGCGAAGTTGCGCTGCTCCATGTCGGCGATGTAACCGATGCCCTGCTGCATGTTCAGGTTTTGCACGCCGTAGCTCGCGTAGCCGGTCATCTTCCATTGGTCAGACAGCTTCAGTGCCGCATCGACGTTGTAGAACTGGACCTTGGTATCGTTCAGGCCCGCGTCGGTCGGACCGTCGTAGCTGTCCTTGCCATCCTCGATCGAAAAGTTCAGCGACAACGCATCGATGGGCGACCAGTCGCCCGTCAGCTTGATGGTCTGGCGGGTGCGGTCCAGCATCGTCGACGGGAAGGTGCCGCTCGAGTTGTTGAACGAGTCGAACCGGACGAAGGCGTAGCCGGTGGTCTGGTCGAGCGCGTACCAGTGATAGCCGTCGCGCTGGGCGTAGCGATAGGTGAGGGCCCCGTTGAGCGTCTCGGACATCGAACGCCGCCACTCCCCGTAAACGCCGGTTTCGTTGTTGCTCTCGCGCATGGCCGCCATGGCGGTAGCCGGGATCCACGTCGTGCTGACTGGACGATCGCGGTTGATGTTCTCGTAATCGACGCCGAGCGAGGCGCGATCCATGTCCGTCACCTGGTAGCCGGCCTCCAGCTTGGCGTTGCCGAAGGTCGAGGAGCTCGGATTGTTGGTGTAGGGCGTGCCGTTCGGCGCCACGACGTAATTGCCAAGGTCGGTCTTGTCCTGCCTGTCCTCCCAGCGCAGGCTGCCGTTGATGGTCAGCTTGGGCAGCGGACGCGAGGAGAGGCCAGCCTGGAGCAGCGTGGTGTCCAGGACCCCGTTCAGGCTGGCGAGCCCGGGGGTGGCACCCGCCAGGAGCTGACCCGGGTAGTCCGCGTTCTGCGTGGCGTGGGTATAGGCGGCCTTGAAGTTGACGCGCGTGTTGAGCGGCAGCGAGGCGTTGCCGGACAGGTAGAGCTGGTTCGACTGGTTGTCGGGCGGCAGCGCTGCCGGCTGCGAGAGTTGCGCGGCCAGCGGTCCAAGCACGTCGCCGGTGTTGGTGATGGTCGATGCGCCGTTGGTGAAAACCGGCGTCATGACGGCGTTGTGATTACTGTAGAACCCGCCGTAGTAGCCGGCCGAAATGCTGAACTTCTCGCCGGAATAGTTGAGCTTCGCCTCGAACTGCTGGGTGTTCGAGTTGATCGGCTCGGGCGTCAGGTAGAGCGCGCCGACCGTTCCTTTCGCCCCCGGGCAGACCGGGGAGATCACGTTCGAGCAATAGCCACCGATGCCGGACAGGCGCGACCCCTCCTTGTCCTCGTACTTGTAGCTGGCGTCGAAGGAGAGGTTGGACATGATCGACTTCGAAGCCGCGAGGGTGAATCCCTTGCGCTTCTGCGAGAGGTCGTAGTTGGAGCCGGTACCCGGCGCGGCCAGGGCGTTGCCGATCGTCGGGGTGGTCGACCCCACCCCTAGCAGGCCCGTATTGATCGAGTACGGGTCGCGGCGAACCATCTGGGCGTAGTTCAGCGCGTACTTCCAGTCGCCCTGCTTCTCTTGGGCAAAGCCGACATCGAAAACGTCCAGGCCGAGGTTGCGGCCCACGGACCTCGTCCACACGCCGTTGTCGTCGCGCTGGGTGTACAGGAAGTCGAGCAGCAGATTGGCGCTGTTTACGCGCAAGCCGTTGTACTGGCCGAAGAGCCCCCGGTCCCCACTGTCGCCGCTGGCCCCCCCCAGCCCGGCCGAGACCACCGCCGTGTCAGGATTGATCAGGGCGGCGACGCTGGCATCCTCGGCATGCGCCGGGCCAAAGACCGCAAGCAGCGCGAGAACCAGAATCTTCTGGCAGGACCCGATGTCATTGCGATGTCTGTTCGTAGTCATGATCGTCCCACCATCTCAACGGAAAAAGCGCTGCGGCGTGGCATTAAGCAGGCTCGGGTTGTTGCTGCCATGGATCTCGGTATGGCAGTTCGTGCAGCCGCGGCCCTGCGTGATGGTCGATCCGTTCCACCATCCCGGCTGGGCGTTCCCGCCCTTGGAGACGGCCGGCGAGGAGGGACCGTGCGGCGCATGGCAGGTCTGGCACAGGAAGGGCTGCCGGGTCTTCAGCAGGCTCCCGGCGGTGGTGCCATGCACGTCGTGACAGATCGCGCAGTTCTCGCTCACCGGCCGGTGGTTGTGCACGAAGGGGCCGCGCTTCTCCATGTGGCAGGTGTAGCAGGTCTCCACCACGCTGTCCCGCTTCATCAGCGCCGGCCCGGCCGAGCCGTGCGGGTTGTGGCAGTCGGAGCAGGTCATCTGGCCTTCGACGACCGGGTGGTGCGAGGGCTTGTTCGCCTTGACGCGCTGGCCCGCGTGGCAGGTGTAGCAGACTTCGGGCTGCTCCGTCTTGTCGCGGACCTTGTCCACGCCACTGTGGATGTTGTGGCAAGAGGCACAGGCAACGTTGCGGACATCGTGAACGCTGCCTGCCCAGAGGTGACGCCCGGGGTCTTTCCCGTGGCAACTGAGACAGGCTTCGTTCTGCACGCTCGCCGGCGTCGGGCCCTTCCTGCCGAAGGTGACGTCCGGCTTGGGCTGGGAACCCGAAGGTTCGGCGTGGCCCTTGCTGTCGCCGTGGCAGCTCGTGCAGGTCGGCGTGCGGCCGTCGGCCCGCGTGCCGTGCTTCGTCCGGCCGATGCCCAGGAGCTGGGGGAAGCCCGATTCATCGTGGCAGGCCGTGCACTTCGCATCTCCCTTGAGCACGAGATCCTGCGCGTCCGCGGCAACTGCCGGTCCGGCCACAAGGCACATCGCCGCCATCACCAGCGACAGCAGCGCGCCCTTGCGGATTTGCTTGAACATGGTATTAATCCTTCGCGGATTCGGGTTAGCGCGACAGGATCCACGGTAGGATGGCCTTGGCGGATCTCTCGAGACAGGCATTTCAGAAACACCCCCGGTGGTGGGAACTTCAACGCAAAGCTACTGTCCCGTAAGTTACCATCTGGACGTCCGCTCTTGTTGAGCCAGATCAACAAAAACGGACATTTAGGCCCGTGACAGCGGCCGGCCACTACATCGCTGCCTGTTTTCGCGGTACACCGCGAACAAACGCCGGCGGAACACCCGCCCATGTCCTCCTTCCGACCGCCGGTCCAATTGCGCAGCGACTTTGGGTCGACAGCGGGAATTGGCCGCATGGAAGAGCTGACATTTCGCTATTGATCGTGACCATCGGAGTCGCAGTACGCTACCCCGAACGCCTTCAAAATATATCTCAGGGTAGACATCGCACGATAAAAATCAAACACCCTTACGATTGCCGCGGGGAAACAGAACTTGTTTGCGTCAACGCCAACACACGACGATCGAATGACGGGTCCCGCTCCCTTTGCGGTCATTTAGATACTCTCCAGCAGGAATCAAATCCACTGTGCACACTGCTCAAAGTCAGCGGCGCACCCTTATCGTCATGGTGGCGCCGGTGCGGGATGTTACCGGGTCGAGTTAGACACCGCGTCAAGTGGGGCGCCGTCGCTCGCGGAGTCCAAGGAAGCCGGCTTTGCGCAACTGATCTGGAGCGATCACTTTCATAGCGGCAACCGGACGGTGGATTCCCAGCACCGCGGTTTGTGCGATGACAGCAACAATTTGCTCGCGGCAATATTATCTGAGCGGTCCAATGACGAGGTGGACGCGGCTGTCAACACTTTGATGTGCGATATGGTTAGCCCATTTCCAGGACGAGGAAAAGATTCTCCTGGCGGTTGGCTATCCCCACGCTGCTGCGCATNNAGAACTCATCCATAGCGCGGTCGAACTGGTCGAGCGGTTCCGCGGCGGCAGCTTGAACATCGGTGAACTTTTCCAGTTCCTGGCCCGCGACGTCGTCGCGAAACATATACTGGGCGCGGACCGCGAGTTCTTTCCTTATCTGAACTTGCCACCCGGCTAGCTCGGATATTTCACGAGAGCAGATCGGCGGATCTGTCACTCCGCCGTCATCCCCGCCGATTACTCCCGGGCACCGCGGTTGGAACAGACCGGGCAGGCACCGGATCGTACCTGCTTCCCGGAGTTCCTATCCCACCTGTCCGGGGGAGGGAATGGAACCTAACAGATGGCGTATGATCCTATTCCGCAAGCTTGCCTTTACGCCGTGAGAAAATCCAGAACTTTCCTTTGTGTAGTGTTGGCCTGTTTGCTGGTGGTGATCCAGCAACTCGGGTTTGCGCACGCGCTCTCGCATCTGGCCAGCCCGAATTCGCAACGGCCCTCGCGCAACGACACCCAACATCCGGCCGAAAAGGTTTGCATCGAATGCGTGGCGTTTGCGCAGATCGCCGCGGGGCTCACCGGCCATGCGCCGGCGGTCGCCGCGGCAGCGCCACAGGTTGAGCTTGTAGCCGCACCAGTCCGGGTCTTCGATCCGGAATTCATCCCCGCCTTCCAGTCCCGCGCCCCTCCCGCCTTGGTCTAGTACACGAAGTCCCGCGAATCGAAGCGTCAGCTCCGGTTCGTTTTCCTCGTATACGACCCAGAGGTTCGCCATGTATAAGAAATCCGTGTTGGCGGTGGCAATGGCCGCCACGTTGGCAATGCCGCTATTCGCCGCTGCCGCCGACGATCCAGACCTCGCGCAGATTCGCGAGCAGATCCGGCAAATGAAAGACGACTACGAGACGCGCATCCGCGCTCTCGAACGGCGGTTGCAGGAGGCCGAAGCAAAGACCGAGCGCATCGCGGCGCAGGCCCAGCGGCCGGCTACGGAGCAGGGCGGTGCGCCCACGGCTGTGGCCGGCGCGCCGCCACCAGCGCCAAACACCGCCAGCGCTGCCGGCGCGGCAACAGCCAACGCCTACAACCCGGCGATGTCGCTGATTCTCGGCGGCACTTATGCGCGCTTGTCGCAGGATCCGAATCGGTACCGGATTCAGGGTTTCGTCCCGGGCGGCGAGGAAGTCGGCCCCGGCTCGCGCAATTTCAATCTGGGCGAGTCCGAGTTGACGTTCAGCGCCAACGTCGATCACCGTTTCTCGGGGCAACTGACCTTTTCGGTGGCGCAGGACAATTCGGTCAGCGTGGAAGAGGCGTTCTTCCGGACGCAGGGTCTGGCGGGCGGCGTGAACCTGATGGCCGGACGCTTCCTGTCGGGGATCGGTTACCTCAATAGCCAGCACGCGCATGCCTGGGACTTCACCGATGCGCCGTTGGCGTATCAGGCATTGTTCGGCGGGCAATACAAGAACGATGGTTTACAGCTTAAGTGGCTGGCGCCGACCGACCAGTTCCTGGAACTGGGTGTCGAGCTCGGACGCGGCGCGACATTCCCCGGCACCGATCGCAACCAGAACGGCATTGCTTCCGCCGCGGCATTCGTGCACTTGGGGGACGATCTCGGCGACAGCGGGAGCTGGCGGCTGGGTCTTTCGTACCTGCGCAACCAGTCGGCCGAGCGCACGTACGAGGACATCGACCGGACCGGCGCGGCTGTCACCAACGCCTTCACCGGCAGGACAGGCACCTGGATCGCCGATGCGATCTACAAATGGGCGCCGAACGGCAACGCGACGCAGACCAACTTCAAGTTGCAGGGCGAATACTTCCGGCGCAAGGAAGATGGCACGCTTACCTATGACACGCTGGCGCAAGCGCAGGGTACAACGCCGGGTAGTTACACCGCCGTACAGTCGGGCTGGTACGTGCAGGGCGTCTACCAGTTCATGCCGCAATGGCGGGTGGGTCTGCGCTACGACCAGCTCTACTCGGGAACGCCGAGGCTGTCCTCGGTTGACGACGGGACGCTGGCCGCCGCGGACTTTTCGCGGCTGCTGTCGTACAACCCGTCGCGCAGCACCGTGATGGTCGATTACTCGCCGTCGGAATTCAGCCGCTTTCGCGTGCAGCTCGCGCGCGATCAGTCGCGGCCCGGCGTGACCGACAACCAGCTCTTCCTGCAATACATCATGAGCCTCGGCGTTCATGGTGCGCATACTTTCTGATGAGGATCACCATAATGAAAATCTCTTTCCCAACTTCACTTTGTCGTTCTCGCGCAGGCGGGAACCGGGCGTCGTTTGTCATTGGCGCCGCGCTGCTTCTGGCCGCGCTGCCCGGCCACGCCGCCCTCAACGTTCTCGCCTGTGAACCCGAGTGGGCGGCGCTGGCCCAGGAATTGGGCGGCGACAAGGTCAAGACCTCGAGCGCGACCACCGCGCTGCAGGACCCGCACCGGGTCGAAGCCCGGCCCAGCCTGATCGCCAGAACGCGCAATGCCGATCTGCTTATCTGCACCGGCCTGGAACTCGAGGTCGGCTGGCTGCCCATACTGTTGCAACAATCGGGCAACGCCAAGATCGCACCGGGACAGCCGGGCTACCTGGAGGCTGGAACCCTGGTGCAGCGGCTGGAAATTCCGACACGGCTCGACCGCAGCGACGGCGACGTGCATCCCGGCGGCAATCCGCATATCCAGGGTGATCCACACAATGTCGCCCGCGTCGCCGAGGCGCTCGTCAAACGTCTGGCGGAAGTCGATCCGGGCAACGCAGCGTTCTATCAGAGCCGCTACAAGGACTTTTCCGCGCGCTGGACTGCGGCGACCGCGAAATGGGAACAGCAGGCGGCGCCGCTCAAGGGCGTCGCGGTCGTCGTCCATCACAAGAACATGAGCTACATGCTCAACTGGCTGAACATGCGCGAAGCGGGCGCGCTGGAACCCAAACCCGGAATCGAGCCGAGCGCCGCACATCTGGCGGAGTTGCTCGCGCAATTGCAGCGGCAGCCCGCGAAGATGGTGTTGCGCGCCGCGTACCAGGACGATCGCGCCTCCGAATGGCTGTCCGAGCACGCGAAGATACCGGCGGTCATGCTGCCGTTCACGGTCGGTGGCAGCGACCGCGCCAAGGATTTGTTCGGCCTGTTCGATGACACCATCGCCCGCTTGCTCGGGGCCGCCAAATGAATCTCGGCCAGATCGATCTGCTGCTGATTGCCCCGGCTTTCCTCGCTGGAATCCTGGTCCTGGTCACCCATGTGCCGTTGGGGGCGCAGGTGCTGCAGCGCGGCATCGTGTTCATCGATCTGGCCATTGCGCAGATCGCCGCGTTGGGTGTCATCGTCGCGGGAATGATCGAAGCCGATCCGCACGGGTGGGTAGTGCAGATCGCCGCCGCTGCCGCTGCCTTGGGTGGCGCGTTGCTGCTCACCTGGACAGAAAAGCGCTGGCCCAAAGTCCAGGAAGCGCAGATCGGCACGCTGTTTGTGCTGGCCGCGACCGGCGGCATCCTGCTGCTCGCCCACAATCCGCATGGCGGCGAGCATTTGCGGGATCTGCTGGCCGGACAGATCCTGTGGGTGAGCTACCCGCAATTGATCATGCCGGCGGTGGGTGCGGTCGTGATCACGGCACTGCTGGTGATATTGCGCGGCCGCCTGCATCGGCTGGGCTTTTATCTGGTCTTTGCGTTGGCCGTCACCGCATCGGTGCAACTGGTCGGCGTCTACCTGGTTTTCGCGAGCCTGATCATCCCGAGTCTGGCCACGCGCAATCATGCCAGCCGCTGGCGGCTGCCGTTGGCGTATGCGATCGGCGTGGCC
>PLYG01000523.1:0-428 GCA_003153335.1 Betaproteobacteria bacterium
GATCGAGTTGTAGCCCCAGTAGTTGACCAGGTCGTTCTGCACCAGCATCCGCTCGTCGATGAACTCGTGCACCGGGAGCAGTTCGACCGCCGTCACGCCCAGGCGCTGCAACTGCGCAATCGACGCCGGATGCGCAAATCCCGCGTAGGTGCCGCGCAACGCTGGGGGCACGTCGGGATTCATCGCCGAAAAGCCTTTGACATGCGCTTCGCAAATCACCGTGTCCGACCAGGACGTGCGGGGCGCACGATCGTCGACCCACGACCCGACGGACTCGACGACGCGGCATTTCAGCATCGCCCACGCGTTGTCGCGGCGGTCGAACGTCAGATCGCCGCGGGTCTGGCCTACGCGAAACCCGCAGTGCGCGTCGGTCCAGCGAAACGCTCCCGCG
The DNA here is from genome assembly GCA_003153335.1 of Betaproteobacteria bacterium. Taxonomy (GTDB): domain Bacteria; phylum Pseudomonadota; class Gammaproteobacteria; order Burkholderiales; family Casimicrobiaceae; genus PALSA-1005. The sequence goes on from PLYG01000523.1 coordinate 395, forward strand.
AACGCCAGTGCGTACGGATCGAGCAGCAGCTTGT
>PLYG01000523.1:529-9318 GCA_003153335.1 Betaproteobacteria bacterium
CGTCCCACGTCGCGCCCAGCGGATAAGGGTGTCCGCGCTCCAGGCGGAGATGACTCAGTCGTTCAGGATGATGCCGCGACATCAACCCCGCACCCATTCCAGCAGCACGCAGCTCAGCGGCGGCAGGGTCGCGGCAATGGAATACGCGCGGCCATGACAGGGCGCTTCGATCGCGGTGACGCCGCCGCCGTTGCCGACATCGGAACCGCCGTACCACGCGGCATCGGTGTTGATGATTTCGCGATACCAGCCCGGCTGCGGCACGCCGATTCGATAGCCGTGGCGCGGCACCGACGTGAAGTTGCACAAAGCGATGACCATGTGCTTTTCATCGCGTCCACGCCGCATGAACGCGATCACGCTTTGCTCGCGGTCGGCAAAATCGATCCACTCGAAGCCGTGCGAATCGCAGTCGCACTGGTGCAGCGCGGGCAGGTCGCGATAGATCTGATTCAGATCGGCGACCAGCCGCTGCACACCCAGATGCTGCGAATCGGCCAGCGCGCCCCAGTCGAGCTCGGCGTCATGATTCCATTCGGCCTCCTGGCCAAACTCGCCGCCCATGAACAGCAGTTTCTTGCCGGGAAACGCCCACATGGTGCCGTAGAGCAGACGCAGATTGGCAAACTGCTGCCAGCGGTCGCCGGGCATCTTGGCAAGCAGCGNNACTGCCACGCGTACAGCAGGCGCAGATTGGCGAACTTTTGCCAATCGTCGCCGGGCATCCGGCCGAGCAGCGAGCCCTTGCCGTGCACGACCTCGTCGTGCGACAACGGCAGCACAAAGTTCTCGGAAAACGCGTAGACCGGACCGAACGTCAGCTCATCGTGATGATGCCGCCGATGCACCGGATCGCGCTGCATGTATTGGAGCGTATCGTGCATCCAGCCCATGTTCCATTTGAAATTGAACCCCAGTCCGCCCTCGTTCACCGGCCGCGACACGCCGCCCCACGCAGTGGACTCCTCGGCGATGGTCACCGCACTGCCGTGTTCGGCGGCGATCAGGTCGTTGGTGTCGCGGATGAACCGTACCGCATCCAGATTCTCGCGCCCGCCGTAAACGTTGGGCACCCATTCGCCCGGCTGTCGGCTGTAGTCGAGATAGAGCATCGACGCCACCGCGTCGACCCGCAGGCCGTCGACGCCGTAGCGCTCGATCCAGAACAGCGCATTGGCGCACAGAAAATTGCGCACTTCGTGCCGCCCGTAGTTGTAGATCAGCGTCTTCCAGTCCTGATGGAAACCCTGCCGCGGATCGGCGTGCTCGTACAGCGGCGTACCGTCGAACTGTGCCAGCCCGTGCGCATCATTGGGAAAATGACCCGGCACCCAGTCGAGAAACAAGCCAATGCCCGCCTCGTGCAGCCGCCGCACCAGCGCGGCAAATTCCTCCGGCGGCCCATGCCGCGCGGTGGGCGCATACAAGCCCAACGGCTGATAACCCCATGAGCCGTCAAACGGATGCTCCATCACCGGGAGCAACTCGACGTGCGTAAAGTGCATTTGCTGCACGTACGGCAACAACCGGTCGCCGATTTCACGCCAGGTCAGCCAGCGCCCGCCCTCGCCCCGGCGCCACGAACCGGCGTGCACTTCGTAGATCGACACGGGCCGGTCGGTCGCGACCACCGGGCCGCGCACGACGCCGGACTGCGCGCCGATCGCCGTGCCGGCGCGGCCATTTCCGGTCTGCGAAGGCGGCAGGGAATGCACAACCGACGCGGTCGCCGGACGCAGCTCGGCGGCGAACGCAAACGGGTCGGCTTTGAGCGGAAGGATGGCGCCATCGGCTGCCTGCAGCTCGAACTTGTAGCGCGCGCCGGGCGCCAGACCGGGAATGAAAATCTCCCACACGCCGCACTCGCGGCGCAGGCGCATCGGGTAGCGCCGGCCGTCCCAGTAATTGAAATCGCCAACCAGCGATACGCGCCGCGCGTTCGGCGCCCACAACGCGAACGAGACGCCGGCAACGCCTTCCAGCGTCGCTTCGTGCGCACCCAGCTTTTCGTAGAGGCGTGCATGCCTGCCCTCGGCGAGCAGCCACACGTCCAGATCGCCCAGAACCATAGGAAAGCGATAGGGGTCATCGAGGACGTGGGGCACGCCCTCCCAGGTCACCCGCAACCGGTAGTCGAAGTGCTTTTTCCGCCGCGGCACTTTACCATCGAACACGCCGTCCGGGTGCACCAGAGCCAGTGTTGCCAGCGCGCGCCCGGCAGCGCGCTCGATCACCTCCACCCGTTGCGCGTGCGGCATGACTGCGCGTAAGGACAGTCCGTCATCGGTCTCATGCATCCCCAGCACAGCAAAGGGATCGGCGTGAGACGCACCGGCCAGCGCGACGATATCGGCAGAACTCAGCATGCGGCTCTTCGGTATTCAGAACGCGATCGGCTGCACCCGCCAGATACCTTCGGCGTACTCGGCAATCGTGCGGTCGCTGGAAAACGGCCCCATCGCGGCTACGTTGTGTATTGCCATACGGTTCCATGCATCGGTGTCGCCATACAGTCCATCGACCTGCTCCTGCGCCTGCACGTAGGCGGCATAATCGGCCAACAGCAGGTAATGGTCGCCGTGATCGAGCAGCGCCTGCACGATGGGCTGAAAACGGCCCGGCTCGTCTGGCGAAAAATGGCCGGAGCCAATCTGGTCCAGCGCCTGCTTCAACTCCGGGTTGGCATCGTAGATTTCGCGCGGGCTGTATCCACTGTCACGGAAGCCACGAACACCGGCCGCATCAAGCCCGAAAATGAACATGTTCTCGGCCCCGACCGCATCGCGAATCTCGATGTTGGCGCCGTCTTCGGTGCCTATGGTCAGCGCACCGTTCAGCGCGAGCTTCATGTTGCCGGTGCCGGAAGCCTCGGTGCCCGCAGTGGAAATCTGTTCCGACAGGTCGGCCGCGGGGATGATCAACTGCGCGGCCGAAACACCGTAGTTGGGCACAAACACCACCCTCAACTTGCCGTCCACGCCGGGGTCGGCATTGATCGTCGCCGCGACATCGTTGACCAGCTTGATGATCAGTTTGGCCATGAAGTAAGCCGAGGCCGCCTTGCCGGCGAAAATCACGGTGCGCGGCAGCCACGTATCCGACGGGTCCGCCAGGATGCGGTTGTATCGGGTGATGACGTGCAGGACGTTGAGCAGCTGCCGCTTGTATTCATGAATGCGCTTGATCTGCACATCGAACAACGATTCGGGGCTGATCGCAACCCCGGTCACGCGCATCACGAAGTCGGCAAGGCGTCGCTTGTTGGCCGCCTTGGCCGAGCGGAACGCGATGACAAATTCGGGGTCCGCCACCAGCGGCTTGAGCTGTTCCAACTGATCCAGCCGAGACCGCCACCGGCCACCGATGGCCCGGTCAATCAGGCGCGACAGGCCTGGGTTCGCCAGCGCGAGCCAGCGCCGGGGCGTAATGCCATTGGTCCGGTTGACAAAACGCCCGGGAAACAGCCGGTCGAAGTCGGCGAAAATGGTCTCGCGCAGCAGTTGGGTATGCAGCTTCGATACGCCATTGACCTTGTGGCTGGCAAGCACCGATAGGTTGGCCATGCGCACGCGCCGGCCGTTGCCTTCTTCGATCAGCGACACGCTGCGCCGCAGGTCCGCGTTATCGCCATGGGTGCGCAGCACCTGGTCGAGGAACAGCTCGTTGATGTCGTAGATGATCTTCATGTGGCGCGGCAATACACGTTCCAGCAAAGCCACCGGCCAGGTTTCGAGCGCTTCAGGCATCAGCGTGTGGTTGGTATAGGAAAAAATGCGCGTGCACAGGCGCCACGCGAGCGTCCAGGGAATATGGCGCACGTCGACCAGCAGCCGCATCAGTTCCGGAATTGCAATCGCCGGATGGGTGTCGTTCAGGTGAATGGCGATCTTGTCCGCCAGTTGTTCGACGCTGTCGTAGGACTTGAAATAGCGGCGCAGCAAATCCTGCAGCGAAGCGCTGACAAAGAAATACTCCTGCCGCAATCGGAGTTCGCGGCCGTGCTCGGTGCTGTCATCCGGATAGAGCACGCGCGAGACGTTTTCCGAGTGGTTCTTGGCCTCGATCGCCGCGCTGTAGTCGCCCTGGTTGAACAGTGACAGGTTGATTGCCTCGGTGGACGTCGCCGACCACAAGCGCAGCGTATTGACCATTGGTGTTCCATACCCTGGCACCAGCGTGTCATAGGCCATTGCGAAGACATCCTCGGTGTCGATCCATGCAGCGCCCGTCTCGCCCACCTCGACGCGACCGCCAAACTGGATCGTGTACTTGACCTCGGGCCGCGCGAACTCCCACGGATTGCCGGCCACCAGCCAGTGATCCGGGTACTCGACTTGGCGCCCATCGTGGATGTGCTGGGCGAACATCCCGTATTCGTAGCGAATGCCGTAGCCAAAACCCGGCAGGCCCAACGTCGCCATCGAATCGAGAAAGCATGCGGCGAGCCGTCCGAGCCCACCGTTGCCTAATGCCGGATCTGGTTCGAGCTCTGCCAGTTCGTCGAAATCAAGTCCGAGTTGGCGCAGCGCGCCGTTACATTCATCGTAGAGTCCGAGTGCGATCAGCGCGTTGGAAAGCATCCGCCCCGGCAGAAACTCCATCGACAAATAATAGATACGCTTGACGTTTTGTTTGTACTGGCGCCGGGTGGAATCCATCCAGCGCTCCACCAGCCGGTCCCGCACCACCGCCGACAGCGCATACAGCCAGTCGCGCTTGGATGCGACGACCGGGTCCTTGCCGACGGTGTAGAGCAGGTGATTGGCGACCGAGTGACGCAGCGACTCGACGTCACGCCCCGCGGCGTCAGGGTCAAAACCAGCCGACTTGACGTTCTGATCGTTCATGTCACCTCAACCAAAGGCAAAACGGGCTGCAATTGAAAAGGGGCCCGCAAGGTTCATTTTCCCGCGCACAAGCGCGTATCGTACACGTGCCGGCCGGCCTCCCGCCCGCCGATCCGCCATGGACACCCTTCGCGCCATGCGCACCACAACCGTCACGCAAAGAGCGTACCAAGTGAACATGGGATGCGGCAATGGTCTCTGATCGGGGTGGAAGTTCACCTTTGGCCCCGTGAAATACCGGTTTCCACGCTCGATACGTGCTCCACCCCGGTGCAGTGAAACCTGCAGGCACCAGGCAAGGGCACGGATCGACGCGCACGACGCTGAAATGCTGTCACGCATGCGGCCTCAATCCGCGATACAAATCCAGATAACGGCGCGCTGACGGCTCCCAGCCGAAGTCCGCGCGCATCGCCTGGCGGCGCAACGCGGCCCAAATGTGCGGCTCACGCCAGACTGAGAAGACCCTCTCCAGCGCAGCGCCGAGCGCAGCGACGTTTGTTTCTTCGAACACAAAGCCGTCCCCCTCCGGCACAGCGGCATCCGTTACCGTGTCGGCCAACCCGCCGACCCGCCGCACCAGCGGCAACGTGCCATAGGCCAGCCCGTACATCTGGGTCAGTCCGCAGGGTTCGAAACGCGATGGGACAACCATCACGTCGGCGCCGGCGACAATACGATGCGCCCGGTCTTCGTCGTAACCGATACGCACCGCCACCGCGCGCGGGTGCGCCGCCGCCGCGGCACGAAACCCTTGCTCCAGATCGGCATCGCCTGCGCCCAGCAGCGCGAGTTGTCCGCCGCCGGCAGTCAGGCGCGGCAGGGCCCCCAGCAGCAAGTCCAGCCCTTTTTGCGTGGTCAGCCGGCTGACCGCGCCGAACAACGGACCCGCCGCGTTGAGCCCAAGTCCGAGACCGGTCTGCAGGGCCGTCTTGCAAACTGCTTTGCCCTCGAGGTGCCCGGCATCGTAACGCGCCGGGATCCGCGGGTCGGACGCCGGATTCCACTCCTGCGGGTCGACGCCGTTCAGAATACCGGTCAGCGCACCGGCGCGCGAACGCAGCAGGCCCTCCATCCCGCAGCCCTGCTGAGGCGTCTGGATTTCGCGCGCATAGGTCGGGCTCACCGTCGTGATCCGGTCGGCATAGTGCAGACCGGCTTTGATGAAATTGACCTTGCCGTAGAACTCAAGACCCTGCAGGCCGAAGAAATGCGGCGGCAGGTGCAAAGCGCCGAAAGTCTCCGCGGGGAACTGTCCCTGGTAGCTCAGGTTGTGCACGGTGAACACGCTGCCCGGCCGATCGCCGCCGCGCGCCGCAAGATAAGCAGGCGCCAAGCCCGCGTGCCAGTCATGGCTGTGGACAATATCGGGCCGCCAACCGTCGAACGCGCTGTCGGCAAAGCGCGCAGCGACCCAGCCCAGCAACGCAAAACGCAGATGATTGTCCGGCCAGTCTTGGCCCTTGGCGTCGGTATACGGATTGCCGCGGCGCGCATAGAATTCGGGCGCCACGATAAAATACGCTGGGACGCCATCCAGCGTCCCGCGCGAAATTTCCACCGGGGCCGTCCCGAACACTGTGTCCAGTTTAGCCACTCGCTCGAGCTGGCCGGCGGCCTTCAGCAACGCCGGAAACGCCGGAAGCAGCAACCGGACATCGGCACCCAGCCTGATCAGCGCGGGCGGCAGCGCCGCGTTGACATCGGCCAGACCGCCGGTCTTGAGCGCAGGATAGACTTCGGTGGAGACGTAGAGGACTTGCATGCGCTCAGGGTATCAGCACATTGCGCGGGCCGCGAGCGCGGCGCGCCGCCGGAATATGGGTCACACCAAACCGCCTCAACCCTTACCCTGCGCCAGACGGTCGAGTCGCTCCTGGGTCACGAGTGTGATGCCTTGTTCAGTGCGAATGAAGTTCTTCGCATCGCTTGCCGCGTCATGACCGATTGCCAGTCCCTCGGGTATCCGGCAGCCGCGATCGACGACGACATTTTTCAGGCGGACATGGCGCTGGACTTCGACGCCGGGCAAAAGTACTGCGCCCTCGATGGCGCAATACGAATTGATGCGCACCCGGGAGAACAACACCGAGTTCGCCACCCGCGAACCGGAGATGATGCAGCCGCCGGAGACGATCGAATCGACCGCCATGCCGCGGCGATCGTCCCGATCGAACACGAACTTGGCCGGCGGCAATTGTTCCTGGTAGGTCCAGATCGGCCAGTCGGCGTCGTACATGTCCAGCGCCGGCGTCGTGGTAGTGAGATCGATGTTCGCGGACCAGTAGGCATCGACGGTGCCGACGTCGCGCCAATAGGGTTCGGTGTCCACCGTGGCGCCTACGCAGGAGTCGCCGAACGGATGCGCGGCGGCGAGTTTCATCTCCACCACCTTGGGGATGATGTCGCGGCCGAAGTCGTGGCTCGAGGCCGGATTGCGCATGTCTTCGTCGAGCAGCTTGAACAGGAAGGTGGTGTTGAACACGTAAACGCCCATGCTCGCCAGCGCGCGATCGGGCTTGCCCGGCAGCGCCGGCGGGTCCGCGGGCTTTTCCACGAACTCCAGGATCTGGTGCGAGCGGTCGACCGCCATCACGCCAAAAGCGCGCGCTTCCAGCCGCGGCACTTCGATGCACGCCACCGTGCATTGCGCGCCGCTCTCGACGTGCGCCTCAAGCATCCGCGAATAGTCCATCTTGTAAACGTGATCCCCGGCCAGCACTACGATGTACGCCGACTGGTGGTCGCGAATGATGTCGATGTTCTGGTACACCGCATCGGCGGTGCCCCGATACCACGATTCGTCGTCGGTGCGCTGCTGCGCTGGCAGCAGTTCGACAAACTCGTTCATCTCCCAGCGCAGGAACCCCCAGCCCTTCTGCAGATGGCGCAACAGGCTGTGCGACTTGTACTGCGTGATCACGCCGATGCGGCGGATGCCCGAGTTGATGCAGTTGGACAGGGCAAAATCGATGATCCGGAACTTACCGCCGAAGTAGACGGCGGGCTTGGCGCGGCGCGCGGTCAGATCTTTCAGGCGCGTCCCGCGCCCGCCGGCCAGCACCAGCGCCACCGCCCGGCGCGGCAATTGCGGACCGGCAATTCGTTCATGTTTCATCGGTCAGTCATCCATGATGCTGCACACTCGCCGCGTCAGGTATGTGGTCTTTTGCGCCGCTACCCGGCGGACATCCGCGCCCACTGACTAGAGGATACATCATGTTGCCGAGCGTTGGCGCAAGCCACCGGCGGGCAGGCGGCGGTAATATCCGTCAACGTGGCGATTCGGCGAGGTGCGGCAATGACAAGCGAGCGTGGTGGAGAATTCGGCTTCACCCCAGCGCACGATGCACCCATCCCGTACCTGCGCCGGACCCGGGACTACTACGCGGCATTGGGCTATGGCGCGCCTTACCAGTGGGCGCATTATGCGGAGGTGCCGTTCCAGCCGCTGAAAAAGGCGCTCTCCGCATGCCGGGTCGGGCTCGTCACCACGGCAGCGCCCCATCAGCCAGACAAGGGGAATCAGGGGCCCGGCGCGCCGTACAACGCGGCGGCCAAGTTCTATGCGGTCTACTCGAGCGATACCAGGCGTGACCACGACCTGCGTATTGCGCATGTTGCCATCGATCGCCAGCACACCACGGCCGAGGACCCCGGCGTGTACTTCCCGCTGGCTGCGCTGCGCGAGAGCGCCGCTTCGGGCCGTATCGGTTCCGTTGCGCCGCGCTTCCATGGTGCCCCGACCAATCGCAGCCATCGGATGACGCTTGAGATCGATTGCCCTGAAATTGTTGCCCGCTGCAAGGCCGATGGTGTCGACGCGGCGATCCTGGTTCCCAACTGCCCCGTGTGCCATCAGAGCGTCAGCCTCGCGGCGCGGGCGCTGGAAGAAAACGGCATCGCGACGATCATCCTGGGCTGCGCCAAGGACATCGTCGA
>PLYG01000210.1 GCA_003153335.1 Betaproteobacteria bacterium
TCGAGAACTACGGGACCGACCCCGAAATCGAAATCGACAATGCGCCGCAGGACGCGGTGACGAAGCACGATCGTCAACTCGAGACCGCGCTGGCTACGGCGCTGCAGTCGATCGCAAAGGCTGGCGCGGTCAAGCCGGCGTTCGGCCCGCGGCCGAAACTCGCGCGCAGGCCCTTGCCACCGCGATCGTAGCGAAACCGCTAAACATACGCGCGATAGTGCGGATCGTACATCTGTGATTTGACGAACTCCATCAAGTTGTCCGGCCGTGGGACAGCGGCGAGATTCTGGGCATAAGCGACCTCGGCCACGACCGTGGCAATCTGTGCCGAAACTTCGCGCACTTTGGCCAGCGGCGGGTAAAGGCTGCCCTGGGCCAGATCCTCATCGGTGACCTGCTGCGCCAGCGAGCGCGCCGTGGCCATGAACATTTCGTCCGTCACGCGCGTCGAGCGGGTCGCGATTAGCCCCAACCCCAGGCCGGGGAAAATATACGAATTGTTGCCCTGCCGCGGTACAAACGTACGCCCGGCTATCGTGACCGGGTCGAATGGACTGCCCGCGGCGAACAATACGCGTCCGCCGCTCCAGAGGTAGGCCTGCTCGGCGGTGCATTCCGACCTCGAGGTCGGGTTGGACAACGCAAACACTATTGGCCGCGCATTGATCGCGGCCATTTCCTCGATCACCTGTTGCGTAAACGTTCCTGGTATGCCGGCAGCGCCGATGATCGCTGTGGGCCGAAGCATCCGCACGGCTGCCAGAAAATCGCCCACCGGCGCGTGCTCGTGCGCGAGGGGACGTTGATGAGCTTGGAGATCGGTGCGACTGCTGACCAGCAGCCCTTTGCTATTGAACATCCAGCAGCGCGCCTGTGCTTCGGTTGCAGTGAGTCCGTGCTCCCGCAGCGCCGAAACCGTGAGCTCGGCAACCCCGGTCGCGGCCTCTCCCGCACCCAGGAACAGAATCTTCTGCTCGGGAAGCTTGCCGCCGGTCACGCGCAGCGCCGTGAAAATGCCTGCCAGCACCACCGAAGCGGTGCCTTGAATATCGTCGTTGAACGTGCAAACGCGGTCGCGGTAAGTCTTGAGCAGGCGGAAGGCATTGCTGTTGGCGAAATCTTCGAATTGAATCACCACGCCCGGGAACACCCGTTGCGCGGCGGTGATGAATTCATCGACAAGTTCATCGTAGGCGGCGCCGCGCAGGCGCGATTGCCGGAGGCCGAGGTACATCGGATCGCCGCGCAATTCCTCGTTGTTGGTGCCTACATCAAGCAACACCGGCAGGCAGCGGGTCGGTTCGATGCCGGCGCACGCCGTGTAGAGCGCCAGCTTGCCCACGGGAATACCCATGCCGTTGGCACCCTGATCGCCCAGGCCCAGTATCCGCTCGCCGTCGGTGACGACAATGATCGCCACCTCGCGATGCGGCCAGTTGCGCAGGACGCTTTCCACGCGCCCGCGATCGTCGGCGCTGATGAAGATGCCGCGCGGGCGCTGAAAAATATGCCCGAACTGCTGACACGCCAGGCCCACCGTCGGAGTGTAGATGACGGGCAGCATCTCGTCCGGGTTGTCGATGACGATCCGGAAGAACAACGCCTCGTTGCGATCATGCAGCGCGGTCAGATCGATGAACTTTTCCAGTGGGGTCGGCTTGCGCCGGAAGTTCTCCAGCACCCGCGCGACCTGTTCCTCCTGCGAAGAGACGTGCGGCGGCAACAGCCCGCGGATACCCAACGCATCGCGTTCGGCGTCGGTGAACGCCGTGCTCTTGTTCAGCGTCGGGTCGTGCAGCAACGCCAGGCCCCTTGGAAACCCCGCTGGAACGTTCTTGCCAGTGCCTGCCTTGTCGGTCATGATTGCCTTTCCTGTTGCGGCGTCGGCCGCGATGGTGAGACTGTTTCCGGCGGTAACGATGCCGCGCGGAGTCCAGGCCTTCTAGGTGGTCTCCGGCACCATCTTGATGGCGCCGCATGGGCACTCGGACACGCACATGCCGCAGCCCTTGCAGTAGTCGTAATTGAATGCAAAGCGTTTGCCGGGTCCGAGCTTGATCACCGCGTTGTCCGGACANNCAGACGCCGTAGCAGTTGTCGCATTCGAAACAGTTGCCGCACGACATGCAGCGGCGCGCCTCGAACAGCGCGTTGGTTTCGTCGAGGCCGGCGACGACTTCCTCGAAGGTTGTCTGCCGGCGGACCAGGTCGAGCTGGGGCCGCACAGTCTTCGGTGCGTCGGCGTAATACCATGGATTCAGGTAATTGAAGGTGGCCGCCTCATGCTTGGGCGCCGGCGTGTACTGCTCGCCGCGCAGCCACGCGTCGATATGGCGGGCGGCCTTCTTGCCGTGGCCGACGCCCACCGTCACCGTGCGCTCCGAGGGAACCATGTCGCCCCCGGCAAAGACGCCTGGATATCCGGTCATCATGTTCGATCCGACCTGCACGACACCATCCTTCATCTCCAGTCCCGGCACGCCGTCGAGCAGGCTTAGGTCCACGTCCTGGCCCAGCGCCAGGATCAGCGAATCGGCCTCGAGCGTTTCATACTCGCCGGTGGGCTGCGGGAAGCCCTTGTCGTCGAGCCGCATTTTTTCGACCGTGATCGTGCCCTGGTCGCCCATGCGCTTGATGGTCGAGAGCCACTTGATCAGCACCCCCTCTTCCAGCGCCTCGGCGACTTCGAAATCGTGCGCCGGCATTTTTTCGCGGGTGCGCCGATAGACGATGATCGCTTCCGACGCGCCCAGCCGTCTGGCGGTGCGCGCGGCGTCGATGGCCGTGTTGCCGCCGCCGTAAATCACGACGCGCCGGCCCAACATCGGCTTGTCCTCGCCCTCCATGCTGCGCAACAGCGAGACCGCATCGACCATGTGCGCCGCAGCGCCCGCGGGGATGTAGGCGCGACGGGCGATGTGCGCGCCCACGGCGAGAAACGCCGCGTCGAAGCCGCCGTCCTTCATCGTTTCGCGAATGTTGGTCACCTTGACGTTGAGCTCGAGCTCCACGCCAAGATCGAGTATGCGCTGAACTTCCGCGTCGAGCACAGCGCGCGGCAGCCGGTAGGTCGGAATGCCGAAGCGCATCATGCCGCCTGCCAGCGGACCGGCCTCGACGATCTTGACCTGATGTCCGAGGCGCCGCAGGTGATACGCGGCGGACAGGCCGGAAGGGCCGGCGCCCACGATCAGCACGCGTTTGGCGGACTCCAGCGCTGGGGGGCTGAGCTTCCAGCCTTGCTTCAACGCTTCGTCGCCCAGAAAGCGCTCGACCGAATTGATGCCGACCGTCTCATCGACCTGCGCCCGATTGCACGCGCCCTCGCACGGGTGATAACAGACCCGCCCCATGATCGCGGGCAGCGGATTGTCCTCGACCAGCACGCGCCACGCCGCTTCGTAGTCTCCGCTTTCGGCGTGGTACAGCCAGCCCTGGATGTTCTCCCCCG
>PLYG01000105.1 GCA_003153335.1 Betaproteobacteria bacterium
ATAGGGGACAGACCACGTTTATTGCACAGAAACAGGGGGCCACCTTTATTTGCCAGCCAGCGCAATAAACGTGGTCTGTCCCCTATTTCCCCTATTTCCGCCCCGAACGGTGGCCGGTGCGAAGCATAAGTGCCGTTTTCATTTGCGGCGCAGGCATTCGAGGTACGCCTCGGTATCCGGCGGCATCCCGGTGCGTTGTGCCTGCCACATCGTCTCGCCCAGACACTCGAGCACCTCGTGGAGCGCGCTGTGCTGGTCGCCGTGTTTTTTCACAAGGCGATCGAACTCGGCGTGTATGCCGCTAGGCCGGTCCGTCGCCAGTTGCTCGGCAATTCCAAGATGGAGGCCCAGATGCAGGAACGGGTTGGTTTGCCCTTGCTCCGGCGTGTAGTCGCGATCGACCTGACGGTCCGGTGCCTCCAGCAACGCATGGTATTCGGGATGCAGGGCGATGATCTCGACTGCAACACGATCGAGATCGCTTAGCGGCGATCCGGCGCGATAATTGGTCCAGGCGGAAAAAAAGAAGTTGCGGGCCTGGCTGCGCGTGGGGTTATACATCCGGAATCACCCAATCACGCCGCACACCGACGCATACTGCAGCACGCGGTTGCGTCCGCCCGTTGGCGCAATCTCGCCGTTGCCATAAAAGCCGATCAGCGGCGTGCCGGGATAAAGCCGGCGCACATTGTCCCAATCCGCGTCGCGTCCGCCGAAAAACGCCGGGCCGCGGCCGGCGCAACTGAACAGCAAAACATAGCGGGGTTCAATCCCGGCGTGCGCGGTGGTGAGCTTGAGGTCGAGTTCCTGCTTCGCCAGCGCGGGCTCGCGCAGCACCGAAAAAATGCGATCGCCTTCGAGCAGCTTGCCGCCCACGATCAGCGAGCGATCGGGGTTCACGCCGAGCACAGGCATCAATTCGTAGTCGCCGCTGGCGAGTGCCAGTCTGGGTTCATCACCGGCGCGGGCAAGCAGCAGCCGGTGCCAGGGAAACGGCTGGCCGCCTTCGAGATGCGGCAACGCTTGCGCCACCAGTGCGGTGAGCGCCGGCCGGTGTCCCACCCGCAGCAGATCGAAGTTTTTTACTTCCGTCACCCCCAGCAGCGCAGACAGCGGAGCGAGGCCCGCACTGACGCTCACGCGGCAGGCGCGCCGAGGAAGATGCAGGTCGAGCCGGCCGGAGTCGAGCAGCTTGCCGCTCGACCAGACCGGAAAGGGGCCGCGCCCGGTGCCGTCGCCGGCAAGTGCGCCAATGCGCCGTCCCGGCATCGCCAGCCACTCGCGATTCACGCTGTTCGGGGCGGCGAGAGAAAGCAGCCAGTCATCGTGGTGTGCATCCAGCGCCAGGGCAGGATCCGGATCGTCCGCGGACTGCGCGAACACCATCGCCGCGGCGGCCGGCGCATCAATCACCCAATCCTGTTCCGTGTAGATGCCCACTGCGGTGCAGCCGGCGATTTGCGTGGTCTGCGCTGCACGGGCTGCGGCATGAATCGCAGGCCCCGGATTGCGCGCAAAGTGCCCGGTCAGGAACAGCAGCACGCTTTGCGCGCGCGTCGCCCCCAGCCCGTCGAGTGCAATCTGCACCGCCTCGAACGCCAGACGCGGATCGCCGCCGGAGGACGGTGCGCCACGGCTGAGACCCGTCGCCGGCATTACACCGTCACCTTGGCGTTGTACTCGCACAAATCGGCGATCAGGCACGCGCCGCATTGGGGCTTCCGCGCCCGGCACACATAGCGGCCATGGAGAATCAGCCAGTGATGGGCGTGCAGCTTGAACTCGTCGGGGACGAATTTGTTGAGCCTGGTCTCGACTTTAAAGACATCCTTTCCCTTGGCGAGTCCGGTCCGGTTCGATACGCGAAACAGGTGAGTGTCGACCGCGATGGTCGGTTGGCCGAACGCGATGTTGAGGACCACATTCGCCGTCTTGCGGCCAACCCCGGGCAATGCTTCCAGCGCGGCGCGCTCCGCCGGGACAACGCCGCCGTGCAGCTCCAGCAGCATCCGGCACATGCCGATGATGTTCTTTGCCTTGGCGCGGAAGAGGCCGATGGTCTGAATGTAGGCGATCAGTCCGGTTTCGCCCAGAGCCAGAATCGCTTTTGCCGTATTGGCCTCGGCAAACAGCTTCCGGGTCGCCGCGTTCACGCCCTTGTCGGTTGCCTGCGCGGAAAGGATTACCGCGACCAGCAGTTCAAACGGCGTCGCGTATTCGAGCTCGCCCTTCGGGTCCGGGTTGGCGGCGCGAAAGCGCTCGAATATCTGCCGGCGTTTTAGCGGGTTCATGGCGTGTCGGCGCGATCGCGCCTGGTCCGCGCGCGCGCCTGCGCGGCGGCAATGGAATGCCTTTTGTGCTCTGGTGAGCCGATCGCGGCCGGTGCTGTTTCTGCACGCATCTCCGATGGGGGCGGTGCGCAATTTTTCCGCATGCGTTCCTCCGCCTGCCGCCCGAGGCGCGCCAGACGGGCGCGATGTCGTGTCCGTGCGGTCGACGCGGCAGAGTCTTTGTTGGTCATCGCGGGATGTGTGGGTGGCATCGTAATCAACGCGATGCAATCGACCGGGCAGGGCGCCACGCACAGTTCGCAGCCGGTACATTCAACGGCGATCACTGTGTGCATGACCTTGGCGGCCCCCACGATGGCGTCGACCGGACAATTCTGAATACAGATCGTGCAGCCTATGCACTGCGTCTCATCGATGACGGCCACTACGTACGGCTGGTGTGCGCCATGCGCCGGATTCAGCCGGGCGTACCGCAGGCCGGTGACGGCCGCCAGAGCATGAATTCCCGCATCGCCTCCTGGTGGGCACTGGTTGATGTCGGCCGATCCGTTCGCGATCGCTTCAGCATAAGGCAGACAGCCCGCGTACCCGCATTGCGTGCACTGCGTTTGAGGCAGCACGGCATCGATGGCGGCAGGATCGAGGATGGGCATGGGTACGATGGATGATTCCGTCAGCATTCTAATCGACTGCGGCTTCTTTGCATCGCGGCGCCCGGTTCGGGCACGGTGGCAGCAGCCCCCGCGAGGCACCTTCATCGCGCTTCCCAGGGCCTGCTCACCAGAGCGTGTTCTCCGACCGGCCTCGCTTTGATACACTGCCCCATGAATCAGCAACGACTCCCGGATCGCATCCATCGGGATTGGGAAGCGGCGGGCCGCTCGTGGACAGCGCGCCTCTGCCGGACGATATTGCACTGCATGGGTTGGCGGCTGATCATTGATCTGCCGGGCGTGGACAAGGTCGTGATCGTGTTCTACCCCCATACTTCCAACTGGGATTTTGTCATCGGCCTGCTTGCGAAATTCGGGTTGGCCGTTCCCGTAACCTGGGCCGGCAAGGACAATCTGTTCCGCTGGCCGTTCACGGGATTGTGGACCTGGCTGGGCGGAATTCCCGTCAATCGCCGCGAACATACGGGCTTTGTCGCCCACATGGTCGCGGAATTTTCGCGGCGCAAGGTGCTGCTGCTGGCGATCGCCCCTGAAGGCACACGGCGGCGGACCGACTACTGGAAGTCAGGCGCATATCGCGTTGCACTGGCGACCAAGGTTCCGCTGGGCCTCGCGTTTATCGACTACAAGGCCAGGGAGGTCGGGGTCGGGGGCATTCTTTATTTGACCGGCGATGTCGCAGTGGACTTTGCGGCATTGCGCGCATTTTATTCCGGCAAGACCGCGCGCCGTCCGGATCAGGCGGGTCCGATTGCGCTGAAGCCCGACGCCGCCAAAACCTATTGAGCGTTGCGGAAATGCACGGCGACTCAGCCCCCTAGATTGACGTCCCCGCGAAGGCGGGGACCCGGCGGTGTACCTAAAAGGACACTGGGTTCCCGCCTTCAAGGGAGTGACAAAGCGCCGGATCAGACGGACTGCGTTACTTCGCCGGCGGGGCCGCCGGCGTGGCGCCCGACGCATCTGCAATGATGACGTGCGCTTCGGCGAAAATCTCCGGTTCGCCGGCGTGCGCGCTGCCGGCGCACGCGATGGCGATGGCAACGGACAAGATAGTGATGCGTGGGATGTTCATTGGTGCTCCTTGATGGTTGAAGGAAAAGACCGAATTCAGCGGTTGGAATCGTCGACGAAGCGGATGGCGAGCACGCCCCCGTTCGGTCCGACCAGAAACTCCGCGGCTATGGGTTCTGCCGCGCGCATCGGCGACACCGGCAGGCCGAATGCGGCGAGCGTGGCGCGGGGCAACGTCGCAGTGACCACTTCGCTGCGCAGGCCGGCGGGAAAATCGTCGAAGGAAGCGAGCGCGAGAAACGGCGTGGCGGCTTCTCCGGCCGGCTGGCTGTCGGGCGGCTGCGGAGTGGGGGAGGAGTCGGCGTACGGCATCATTGTCATGTCGGTTAGCAGGCTGTTGAAAAGCTACTGCTGACCACCTGCGGCTGCCAAATGAGTCGGTGCGCGAAATCCTCACGTACGACTAAGTACGCTGCCATTTCTGCGTGTCTTATTTGCCACCTGAGGCCTTGCCGCTGGCCATCCTCGCTACACTTTTCAACAGTCTGCTAGAGCATATTCGCTCTGTGCCCGGAAAAAGTTCCCGAGAAGTTGCGACGGGAGTCCCGTGTTGTTTCTGCGCTACAATGGAAACTGACCTTGACCCTTTTGCAAGCCCCTTGCAATCCCTGTTCCTGTCCCCTTCCGCATGACCGCCCAGCATCGTCACCATGGTCGCGATCGGCATGACGAGCATCTGCACCGCTCGGCATCGGGGCGCGCCCATCTTCATCACCAGCCGGCGGGCGACGACGTGCGGCGCGCGATGACCTGGGCGCTGGGCCTGACGGCAGCCTATGCCCTGGTTGAGGCTGCGGGCGGCTGGTGGTCGGGGTCGCTGGCGCTGCTCTCCGATGCCGGGCACATGATCACGGACGCCTTCGCGCTCGGGCTCGCGTTGTTCGCCCAAACCGTCGCGCGCCGCCCGCCATCAGAGCGCAACAGTTTTGGTTACGCCCGCGCCGAGGTACTGGGCGCCTTTGTCAACGCGGTGTTCATGCTGCTGGTCGTGGCCCTGATCGTCATCGAGGCGGTGCAGCGGCTGCTGCATCCGGCGCCGGTCGCCGGCGGCACCGTGATGGCTATCGCCGCCGTTGGACTTGCCGTGAATCTGGCGGTCGCGTGGATGCTGCGCGATCACCATGACAACATGAACGGCCGTGCCGCATATCTGCACGTGCTCTCCGACGCGCTGGGCTCGGTCGCGGCGCTGCTGGCGGGCGCGATCATCTGGCGGACTGGCTGGCTGGCTGCCGATCCTCTGCTGTCCTGCGTCGTTTCCACGCTGCTGCTGGCATCGACCTGGAACTTGCTCAAGCAGTCGGTCAATGTCCTGATGGAGGGGGTCCCGCCGCATTTGTCGTATCCCGGCATCGGTCAGGCGCTGGCCGGCATTCCCGGCGTCGAAAACGTGCACGACCTGCACGTCTGGCACATGTCCGCCGAGCGGATCGCCCTGTCCGCGCATGTGCTGATCGATGATCCAGCGCATTGGCCGGCCGTGTTGAGCGCCGGGAAGAAAGTCCTGCGCGAGCAGTTCGCGATCGAGCATGTAACACTGCAACCGGGATGGCGGGACGCCGATGCAAAGTCGGCGCGGCGGGTGATCCGGGTGGCAGCCCTCGAGCGCAAGCCCGAGGGCGGGCTGGAGCGCAAGCTCGAGCGTGAACAGTCGTGATCGGCCAGCTTGCCATGATTGCCGTCGGCTCCACCCTGGGCGCATGGCTGCGCTGGGGCTTGTCGACATGGCTCAATCCGCGCCTGCCGCACTTGCCCTTGGGTACCCTGGCATCCAACCTGATTGGCGGTTATCTGGTCGGGGTGGGCGTCGCGTACTTTACCGCCAACACGTCGCTGGCTCCGGAGTGGCGGTTATTGGCAGTCACTGGTTTTCTGGGCGGCCTGACGACATTCTCGACGTTCTCCGCCGAGGTGGTACAGTTGCTGCAGGCCGACCGGCTTGTTCAGGCAGCGTTGCTTGCTCTGGTACACTTGTTGGGGTCGTTGCTGCTTACGGTGCTGGGGTTTGCCACATACCGCGCGCTTGCCGGCTAGCCCCCGGCCCATTCGATTACACAACCCGATTTCGATCGAGAAACCTCCATGTCATTTGCCATCCGTATCCATCAAACCGGCGGTCCTGAAGTCCTGCAGTGGGAAGAAGTCAGCGTCGGCGATCCCGGCCCCGGCGAAGTCCGGATGCGCCAAACCGCGATCGGTGTCAACTACATCGACACCTACCACCGCAACGGACTCTATCCGTTGCCGATGCCCGCGACCATCGGCCGCGAGGCTGCGGGAATTGTGGACGCTGTCGGTCCCGGGGTGACGGAGTTCGCGCCGGGTGACCGCATTACGTATTGCACCGGTTCGCTGGGCGCGTACTCGGAAGTGCGCATTGCACCCGTCGAGCGCCTGATCAAGCTGCCCGACGGCATCACCGACGCGCAGGCCGCCTCGATGATGCTCAAGGGCCTCACCGTCCAGTACCTGTTCCGGCGCACCTATCCGCTCAAGGCCGGCGACACCATTCTGTTTCAGGCAGCGGCGGGCGGCGTCGGGCTGATCGCCTGCCAATGGGCCAAGGCGCTGGGCGTGACCATGATAGGCACGGTCGGTTCCGACGAAAAGGCCGAGCTCGCCAAAGCCCATGGCTGCGCGCACACCATTGTCTACACGCGTGAGAACTTCACTGAGCGCACGCGCGAATTGACCGGCGGCAAGGGCGTCCCCGTGGTGTATGACGGGGTCGGCAAGGATACCTTCATGGGTTCGCTCGATTCGCTGGCGAAGTTCGGCCTGCTGGTGAATTTTGGCAATGCGTCGGGACCGGTGGCGAATCTCAATACCGGGCTGCTGGCGCAAAAGGGTTCGCTCTACCTCACACGTCCGACGCTGGACACCTATGCCGGTACCCGCGCCGAGTTGCTGGCGATGGCTGATGACCTGTTCAAGCTGGTCCTTGCCGGCAAGATCCGTGTCGAGCCCTCGAAAATCTACGCCCTCAAGGATGCCGCCGAGGCGCATCGCGAACTGGAATCGCGGCGCACGACGGGTTCGATGATTCTGGTGCCATGATCGTTTTCAACCTCGGCTGCGAGTTCGGCCATCGGTTCGAGGGCTGGTTTGGTTCGGCCGAGGACTTCGACCGGCAACGCGAGCGCGGCATGCTGGAGTGTCCTGTTTGCGGGGTGAAGGCCGTTGCGCGATTGCCGTCCGCGCCGCGACTGAATCTGGTCACGACGGGCATGGCGGAGCCGAGCGGGGAAACCAGTTCCCCCACACCGGCCGCCAACGAAGAATCGGCGTCCCGCGCCAGGATGCTGGCGGCCCAGATCGCGTTCTACCAGCATCTGCGGCAGATGCTCGAGCGGTCGGACGACGTCGGCGAGCGCTTTGCCGAGGAAGCGCGCCGCATCCACTACAAGGAAACGCCCGAGCGCCAGATCCACGGCGTGGCGACGCGCGAAGAGACCGCTGAACTGCTCGAAGAAGGCGTGGCGGTGATGCCACTGCCCTTTATAGTGAAGCGCAAGAACGAGCTGAATTAACAGCCTGCTAGTTCAGCAGTTGCCGCACCGCCGGTGCCAGCTCCGATGCAGTGAGGCCGATCGGCCCCGTACCGGCCGCTACCAGGGAGTCCGCGGCGGCGCCGTGCACGCACACCGCCAGCAGCAGCGCCCGTTCGGCGGGGTAGCCCTGCGCCAGCAGCGCGCCGACGATGCCGGAGAGCACATCGCCCGACCCTGCGCTCGCCAGCCCGGGATTGCCGCTGCCGTTGATTGCCCATCCACCGCCCGGAAACACGCATACGGTGCCGGCACCCTTTAGCGCGACAGCAGCGTTAAACCGTTCGGCGATCAACTTTGCGGCGGCAACGCGGTCGGCCTGAACGACAGCGGTGCTGGTTTGCAGCAGCCGCGCGGCTTCGGCGGGATGTGGCGTCAGCAGCGTCGGGTGGTCGCGATTGCGCAGCCGGTTCGCCAGGCCGGCTTCCAATGCCAGAAGATTGAGCGCATCCGCATCCAGGACCAGCGGAACGGATTTCGAAAGCGCGCGCCCCAGATGATCGGCAGCCAGCCGCGACTGGCTCAAGCCCGGACCCACGACCAGCACCGTGGATTCGCCGCGCAGCACTTCATCCGCAGCGCGCAGCATTAGTTCCGGCTGACCGAAGTCGATGGAAGGCACCGCGTCGGCCAGAAATCCGAGCTGCACTTTGCCGGCGCCGGTAAACAGCGCCGCGCGGCCCGCCAGCAGTGGTGCCCCGGTCATTCCCGCGGCGCCGCCCACTATCCCCAGCGTTCCAAACGATCCCTTGTGCGTGTTGCGCTGGCGCCTGTGCAGCCAGTGGCGCGCGAGCGGCCACGTGACGAACCTGCCAACTCCACCATTGCCACCAATGGCCGCCGCATCCGTTCGGGCATCGACACCCAGATCGTGCAGCGTGACCTTGCCCGCGGCATCGACGCCGTCCGCCGTCAGCAGCCCTGGCTTCAGCGCAATGAACGTCGCGGTATGGGTGGCCCGCACTACGGGTCCGCTGCAAGTGCCAGTATCGGCGTCGAGGCCGCTTGGAATGTCGAGCGCCAGAACCGGGCAGGCAGCGCGATTGATCGCCGCTATCCATTCGGCAT
>PLYG01000018.1 GCA_003153335.1 Betaproteobacteria bacterium
TCGGCTGGGCGCGGCGCCGCGGGCGGCTCTCCGACCACCAGGCCGCCGCCCTCGCGCGCCGCCTCACGGCAAGCGGCTGCGGCAGTTGCGAGAGTTGCGGTGCGTGCGGCCCCGAATCCGGGGCCACACCCGACGCACCGGTGTTGCGTTCGGTGCCGGGCCGGTCAGGCGCCGAGCGCCCGTCGCGCTGATCCGCGGCGGGCGAACGCTCGAGCGCACCGCGCGCCTGCTCCTGCGGCCCCTGCTGCGGACTGTTGAACGTCGGCTTCGGACAGACTCGACCGCTCGCATTGGGACGTCGCTGGCGATACCGCCTGACTAACACACGTAGCCCGCCCGCCCGTATTGATCGACCGCGCGAGTGCATCCGCGAATTGCCCGCATGCCGTAATCGTGAATGGCATTGCTGGTCCGCTGCGAATTGTTTGACTGCGCATGGATGTAGTCAGTGCCAGCCCGATTGGCGGCATTGATACTGTTGCGCAACGACTCGTTGGTGACTCCTGTAGGCAGCGATGGTCCCGTATAGCCGGCCGCCCGCAGTTGTTGCATATGTCGTAGATACGCCATCGCCGCTGCATGCGCGGCGGCCTGGCCGTAGTTCCAATTAGCGATCTGCGATCGCATGGCCCAGGACATGTCCATCGGTGGTGCATATTGCGCATGCGCTGCGGACGGCGCAAGTGCGGCAAAAGCAAGTGAAAGCGCGGCGACTCGCGCGGTTTTGAGAGGTTCGTTCAACATGATGGATCTCCTTAAGTAAGTTGAGTGTTTCGGGTGGGGTGCGGAAGCGTTCAACGCGTACCACGACCTTGGAGCGAAATGTAGGTACCGAGCGTTAGGCGAACGCTAGAAGACAAGAAAAAAAAGCCACGCACCAGCCGCTGTGGTGGTTTTGCAACACAGGTTAGTCAGGCGCTGCTCAGCCGCGGCCAGTCAGGGCGAGATGGACCGCTTCGGCCAAGGAAAGCTCTGCACCTTGGGCCCACAGCGTATTGGTCCGCTGAACACCCAGACACTTGGCCGCGCGCTTGCGCACGTTTGCGACGGTGGCGGCATCGCTCGCTGAAAGCGGGCCGATGCTGCGTTCCCAGAAGCGCGCGGCGAACGGCATCAACCGCGCCGCAACGACGACCTCCCCCAGCAGGACCAGCGAATCGGGCAGGTTCCACAGCGCGGTGGCCAGCAACATGTGCGCGTGTCGATCCCACGCCAGTTGCACGCAGCGGCGCCCGGCGGCAACCGCTTCCCGCCAGTGTTCCTGCCCGGCCTCGAGATAGCCCGTCATGTTGGCCACCGCGATCAGATCGGCGACTGAATTGACCTCGGCGAAGTATTGCTCGCACCTGGCGAGAATCTGCCACGCTTCGTCATAACGCTTCAGCCCGGCCAGGCAGCCGGCGCGCGACAGTAGTACCCGATGCGCCAATCGAAACTGGTTGAGCTGCCGATAGAACGCTTCCACGCGTTCAAACAGCGCATTCGCGGCCTGGAAATCTGCATCTTGCGAGCCGTGCTTCAGCGCGACCGTGGCCTTGACACGCAGCGCGTCGGCTTGCACGTTGGCGACACCGGCAGCGGTTGCCAGGGCGATTGCTTCATCCAGGATTGAGCTCACTGCATCGCCGCGCTGCTCCCGTTCCCAGCTCACACGCGCTACGGTAACCAGCGCCGTGGCCCGACGCACCGGTTCGTCACCCGCTTCCAGCAGCGCGCGTTGCGCGTAGCCATGCGCCTGTTCGGCGTCGCCGGCGCTCAAGGTCAGTTGCGCGAGCAGGTTCAGCCCTGCGTGCAAGCTAGGTTCGTCTTTCGGGCAGCTCGCCAATGCCTGCCGCAGCAGCCGCAATTCATCCGGCAGCGTGCCATGCGCTTCCCAGTGCGAGCGCAAGGCTACGCCGATGTCAAGCGCGCAGGCCGGCTCCCCATCTTCCACTGCCGTGTTGAGCGCCTGCTTCAAATTTGGAAAGTCCCGCTCTGCAATTGAAGTATCGGCGGTAGCGGCTTGCCGAGCCACCTGCAGAAAGTAGGCGCGATGGCGTGCCCTTAGCTTTCGCGTGTCGGTGTCAAGCCGCTCCTGCGCAAATTCGCGCAGTGTTTCCAGCATTGAAAAGCGCGTGACGCCGCTTTCGTCCGCCTCGGCGCGAAGCAGCGAATCGGCAACGAGCGCCTCAAGCTGCTCGCGTGCGGCTCCAGTTTCACAAACCGATTCGACCGCGGCGGCCGTCCAGCCACCTCGAAACACCGATAAGGCCGCAAAAAAATGCTGTTGCGCCGGTGTCAGTAGATGCCAGCTCCACTCGATCGTCATTTGAAGTGACGCGTGGCGACCGTAGCGAGCCCCGCGCTGTCCCTGCCGCGTGAGCAAGTCGAAGCGCTCGGCCAGCGCATTGCACATTTCGGTCAGTGAGTAGGTGCGAATACGCGATGCGGCGATCTCGATGGCCAACGGCAACCCTTCGAGCGCACGGGAAAGCTGGATCAACGCCGTGCGATTGTCATCGGTAAGCGCAAAGTCAGCTCGCGCGCCCCGTGCGCGATCGATGAACAGGGCGAGGCTGGGAATTGCCGCGGCTTCGGCCGCATCCATCGAAGCTTGTGGCACTGGGAGCGGGTCGATCGCGAGTACATGCTCGCCAGGGACATTCAGGACCCGGCGGGATGTCACCAGGCACCGCAGGTGCGGGAGCCGTTCGAGCAGTTTCAACACGACTGCCGCGCCATCGTCGACTAGTTGCTCGAAATTGTCCAGCACTAGCAAGACCTCCTGCTCACCGAGAAAGGCGCACAACTGTGCCAGCGCATCCTCTTGCGAAGCTTCCATGCGCAGCACGCCACGGATGCAATTCGCGATCAAGTCGGCATCGCTGCATTCGCCCAAGGGGATGAACGCCACGGAGTCAAAGCCGGCCGCCGCGCGGGCCGACTCAACCGCCAAACGCGTCTTGCCGAAGCCGCCTAACCCGCTCAGCGTTACGAGCCGGTACTCCGCAAGGGCATCAAGGACGCAGCGCTGCTCGCTTTCCCGGCCGAAGAAAACGCTCACATAAGAGGGCAAGCTGCGCAATTGCGGCGCATGTTCCGCGGCTATCGCAGGCACCCCTTCGCTTCGCGATGGAGGTGTTTCGTGTGGCCGTGCCTTCTCAACCGCGGCACTGCCGCGCGCCAGCGCGCGTTCGTAGAGGGCACTTAACCGGGTGCGTTCGTCCTCGACCCACTCGTCAAAGAACCCGGGTAGCAAATCGCCGCGATAGCAGTCCAGGGCCTGGGAAATTGCACCTTGACGAAGGAATTGCTCGAACTCGCGCACGTCGCAACTGACCGCGTCCGTATTCAGTCCAACGGTCTGACGATCTGCGCTCAGTACCGACCACGGCGGTACGTCAGGGGGCTCCAGGAGTCGGCGCAGGGTTGAAAGAACCTGGCGCAGACGATTGCGACCCACGTCCAGATCGACGTCAGGCCACAGCAGCTCAATCAGTTCTTCGCGGGCATGGCGCCGCTGCGGTTGCAGCGCAAGCCGCGCCAACAGCATCGCGATTGGTCGGCTCGGAAACTGCGCAAGCACAGAATTTCCGTGCGTCGCGCGCAAGCCGCCGAGAAGCTGTATTTGCCAGACTGTCATCCGTGCGTGTTCCAGCGAAGTTGACCTTTGATTCCAATGACGTTGAACGGGCGATCGGGTGCGATGCGTGGGTCAGATTTTACCGTGAGTATTCAGCATGGTGTCGAATGGATGCGCGAAGAAGTTCATTGTTTGAGGTCCGGGAATGTTCGAAGTACCCTCGAAATCGGAGTGCTTGCCAGTTCTTGCAAATGCCTGACGTCGCCGCTGACGGGCGTTGCTGCTATGCTTCAGGCTTCTGCCCCGAAGGAGTATCCAGACCATGAAAGCCCTGTTGGCGATCTGCATGATTGTTGCTGCCACATTCGTTTGGGCGGGTCAAAGCCCCGCCCCAATTCCTCCTGCGGCCGCCGTCGTCAAGGGTGTAGTCCTCGAGGTTAAGGACGTCGAGAGCTATACCTACCTCCGCCTCAAGACCAAGGACGGCGAGACTTGGGCCGCGGTCGGCAAAGCACCGATCACGAAAGGCGCCGAAGTCACGATTGAGAACGTGATGGTCATGAACAACTTTGAGAGCAAGACGCTGAAGAAGACTTTCCAGACGATTCTTTTCGGTACCTTGGGTGGTGCGCAAGGAAGCGCGCCGGGTGCCGGCAATGGTGTGGCTGCGGCTCACTCCGGTCTTGCCAACACGACGGACACCGGCGATATCCATGTTCCCAAGGCCAGCGGCGCGAACGCGCGGACCGTTGCCGAAATCATGGCCAAGGGCGCAGATCTGAAGGGCAAGCCTGTTCTGGTTCGCGGCAAGGTCGTGAAGTACAACCCGGGGATCATGGGGAAAAACTGGATCCATCTGCGCGATGGCTCGGGTTCCGCCGCGGACAATACGAATGACGTTCTCGTGACGACCACACATCAGGCAAAGACCGGGGATATCTTGACGGTGAAGGGCGTCGTCCGCACCGACAAGGATTTCGGTTCAGGCTATTCCTATAAGGTGCTGATCGAAGAAGCGACGCTGCAGCAGTGATCGGTACGACCAGCGTCGCGCCCAGAGCAGTCGGGGAAACCGGCCGTCCCGTCACGCAGCCCAGCGGACGACGCCGCTGTAGCCCGTCCACAACACGACGATGCCGAACGCAATCCGGTACCACGCGAACGGCGTGAAGTCGTGCGTGCTGATGTAGCGGAGCAGCCAGCGCACGCACAAGAACGCGCTCGCGAATGCGGCCACCATGCCCACGCTCATCCAGCCCAGATCGGCGACGGAGAATAACGCGCGCTCCTTGATCATCTGGTAGGCGCTGGCAATCAGCAGCGTCGGGATCGCGAGAAAGAACGAGAACTCGGTCGCCGCCTTGCGCGACAGGCCGAACATCAAGCCGCCGATGATGGTGGCGCCGGAGCGCGACGTGCCCGGGATCAGCGCAAAGGCTTGCGCGATGCCGACCTTGAGCGCGTCGAGCGGCCGCATGTCGTCGACGGTCTCAATGCGCGTGCGGCCTTTGCTTTTATACCAGCGCTCGACGGCAAAGATGACAAACGCGCCCAGGATCGACGTGATCGCGACCATCTCGACGCGAAACAGATGCGTCTTGATCAGCTTGCCGAAAGCGAGACCCAGCGCCGCGAGCGGAATGAAGGCGATGCACAGATTCAATGCCAGCCGGTTGGCGAGCTCTTCGCGCCCCAATCCGCGGATCACCCCGATGATCCGGGCGCGGTACTCCCAGCACACCGCGAAAATCGCGCCGCACTGAATGACGATTTCGAAGACCTTGCCCTTGTCATCGTTGAAGTCGAGCAGCGCGCCGGCGACGATCAGGTGGCCGGTGCTCGACACCGGTAAGAACTCCGTCAGTCCCTCGACCACTCCCAGGATCAGTGATTTCCAGTACAGCAGTTCGGGCATTTGCGCGATCCATTGGCATTGAATGGCGGCGAGTATATCAAGGCCGCAGGACGGGGCGAGCGCAGCGATACCCATCAAGCCAGTTCGAGACGAACCAATCGCGTGTAGCGATGTGCCGCCGCTGACGCGACGCACATCCCTCCGGCAATGGCTCGTTATGTGCTGGAGAACATCGAAAAGGGCAAGCGGGTTGGGGATTAGCATCAACCTTTCGGGACAGAACAAGACAATCGAGGTCATTGGCGACGATTTCACGCTCGAAAACTGCGACATCTCCGATCTTTACGGATCGGTTTACATTAATGACTTCCGTTTCGATACGCTCGACAATCTGTCGCACGTACGGAGCTATCGCATCGAGCGCAACAACTTCCAGGACGGGGTCAGCCGGGACATCGCGACCGGGGCCGGCTTTTCCGGCGCCGTGAAGGAGCGGGCGATCACGAAAAACAGTTTCGCCAACTCGTACGATTTGCCTTCGATCAGCTTCAACGGGTCGGACGCTGGCGTGGTTTACGTATTCGGTGGGTAGCGCCGTAATCCAGGACAACACGCCTGTCAAAACCTTCACGTCAACTGACTCGATTGACCTCAGAACCGAGGGGCACATTCGTGCCCGCGGAACGTACGACAACAGCCGGTTCGACTGGAGTCAGTACTTCAATGAGAACACGTTTGACAGGGTGTATGCGACGAGTCCGGAAATGAAATGACGCTGCCGGTGCATATGTGTGTACCGGGGGCGTTTCCTTTTCTTGGGCAACACTGGGGTGCTTGAAGTAGGCGCGAACCGGGGCTGAAGGCAGCGCGGCCAACGCTGCGGCCGCCATGCCGCGACGGCCGGGAGAAACTACGGTGTTGTCTAGCCCCGCATCGCCGGCAAATGCGACAACGTCAGCGCCGTGCTTTCCTTGACTTTTTCCAGCACAAAACTGGACTGCACATTGGCCACGACAGGCAGCGCGAGCAGCTTCTCCATCACAAAGCGGGAATAGTGGTCCAGGTCCTGGGTAATGACCTTGAGCAAATAATCCCAGTGCCCGGTCAACGCGTAACAGGTCAGCACCTCGGGCCACGCCAGCACCGCTTCGCGAAATGCCGCGCGCGCCTCGGGCGCCTTCTTGTCCAGCATGACTTCGCAGTACGCGATCAGTCCCAATCGGACCTTGGCCGGATCAACCAGCCCGACGTACTGCGCGATGACGCCCGACTCTTCCAGCCGGCTCAGCCGGCGCAGGCAAGGCGATGGCGACAACGCGACGTGACCCGCGAGGTCGACATTGGAGATCCGGCCGTCGCGTTGAATGATTTCCAGAATCCGGCAGTCGGCCCGATCCAATTCATATTCCGGCATTTTTATTTCCCGTATTAGAATATTCTTAACTTATCATTGCTTGGTCAGCAATATTTCGGCAACAATTATGGCATATATTCTGTACAATACGCAGTTTTCCGCCTGCGTAGTATTTCCTGGAGACCAGCGATGGCGCAACCGAATCTCCCCACGCCCGGCGCTCTGTGGAACAACCCGCTGGGCACCAACGGCTTCGAGTTTATCGAATATGCGGCGCCCGACCCCGCGGCGCTGGGCGCGCTGTTCGAATCCATGGGCTTTGTCGCAGTCGCCCGCCATCGCTCCAAGAATGTGCTCCTGTACCGGCAAGGCGACATCAATTTCATTGTCAACGCCGAACCGGATTCGTTCGCGCAAAGTTTTGCGCGCGTCCACGGCCCGTGCATTTGCGCCATTGCCTTTCGCGTGGCCGACGCGGCCTTCGCCTACCGGCGCGCGGTCGAACTGGGCGCTTGCGGCGTGCCGGCGCAAACCGGTCCGATGGAACTCAACATCCCAGCCATCAAGGGCATCGGCGACTCGCTGATCTACTTGGTCGATCGCTACAAAGGCAACGGGACCGGGATTTCGATTTACGACATCGACTTCGTGCCGTTTCCCGGCGTCGATCAGAATCCGCGAGGCGCGGGGCTGACCGCGATCGATCACCTGACGCACAACGTGTATCGCGGGCGCATGGATGAGTGGTCCGACTTTAACACGCGCCTGATAAATTTTCGCGAAATCCGCTACTTCGACATCGCGAGCAAGCTCACCGGCCTGAAGCGCCGCGCGAAGACC
>PLYG01000554.1 GCA_003153335.1 Betaproteobacteria bacterium
TGTTGTTGAGACAGTGTTTGTGATGGCAAGAGAGGCCCTCGCGTGGCTGACAATAACACGACACAGTGTGTGTTGTTCCCCGACATTTTTCGCAAGCCTGCGGTGCTCCAGTTTGATCAGCGGCAGGGTAGTTCCGACGGCGGAGCCTTGCTGCTGAAGGCCGCCGACCGCCGTTACGGATTGATTGGGTGTCTAGCCGGATGTCTGCGAGAGGAGCGGCAAGTCGGCAAGGTCGATCATTCCTTGCGCGAGTTGCTGGCGCAACGCGTGTTCTCGATTGCCTGCGGCTATCCGGACGCCAACGATTCGGCCCGCCTAGCCGGCGATCCCATTCACAAGATGCTGCTGGATCGTGACCCGGTCGTGGGCCGCGATCTGGCCTCGCAACCGACGCTGTCGCGCTTTGAGAACGCCGTCGGACCGCAGCAGCTGTATCGTCTGGGCGAGGCGCTGGCGGCCAGCGTGATCCAGCGCCATGCCGAGCGACTGCGCGGCCGCGTTCGCCGCGTCACCATCGATTTGGACCCCACCGACGATCCCACGCACGGCGCGCAGCAGTTGTCATTTTTCAACGGACACTACGACACCTGGTGCTATCTGCCAGTGATGGGTTTTGTCAGCTTCAATCACGAAGCCGAACAGTATCTGTGCGCCGCCGTGTTGCGTCCCGGCAACGTGACGGCTGCGGTGGGCGCGGTGGGAATTCTGCGCAGACTGATACAGTTGACCCGCTACTTTCTCCCCGGAGCGCGCATTCGCGTTCGCCTCGATGGCGGCTTCGCACATCCGGATGTGCTGGCGTTTCTGGATGCCGAGCCCGGGGTTGAGTATGTCGTCGCGATGGCCAAAAATGCGGTGTTGAAGCGCCAGGCCACGCCGGCCATGCGCCAAGCCCGCCAGCGTTCGCGGCACAGCGGGAAGACCGAGCACGTCTACGGGGAGGCCCACTACGCGGCCCGAACCTGGCCGCGAGAACGCCGCATCATCCTTAAAGCCGAGGTGGTTCGTGCCCAGGGCAAAGAGCCCAAAGACAACCCGCGCTTGGTCATCACCAACCTGCAGGAGAGTCCTCAGTGGATCTACGAACGGGTCTACTGCCAGCGCGGCGAGATCGAGAACCGCATCAAGGAACTGCACGAATTGCAGATCGACCGCACCAGTTGCAGCGATTTCTGGGCGAACCAGTTCCGCGTGTTGCTGACCGCCGCCGCTTACGTGCTGATGCAGGAGTTGCGTCTGCGGGCCGCCGGCACCGGTTGTGCGCGGGCCCAGGTCTGGACGCTGCGCGAACAGTTGCTGAAGCTGGGCGCGCGCGTGCTGGTCTCGGTGCGGCGCGTGGTGGTGCACCTGCCCGCGTCCTTTCCGTTTCTGCCTGTGTTCCGCACCGTGGCCCTGCGGCTCGGGGCGGCGGCCGGATAGCACGGCCTGGCCGCACCCGAAAACACCCTTCATCCCCTCACGCAACCGCGTACCAGGAAAAGCTCTGCCC
Source organism: Betaproteobacteria bacterium (assembly GCA_003153335.1). Taxonomy (GTDB): domain Bacteria; phylum Pseudomonadota; class Gammaproteobacteria; order Burkholderiales; family Casimicrobiaceae; genus PALSA-1005. Next base: position 1,490 of record PLYG01000554.1, read on the forward strand.
GGAAACCGCCGCCGCGTCCACTTCGCACGCCCCTAAGCTTGCCAGCACCGCCACACCATCAACATCACCCCGCCACGATCACCTTCGGCGCAACCTCGCCGCCCCCAAACCCCACTCTCAGCGCCTTCACGAATAATGCGGGCTAGAGGCGATGCGAGCTGTGTTCCGAGACGCGACCTATCCGGAAGTCATTCCTCGCAGAACGGAAGTTACGTTCGGTTTGCCCGGAGCTATCGGGCATGCTCCTCCCTGTCCTGGCGGTGAAGCATCCGTGCTATCTTACAATTTGAATTTCAGCTCAAGAGAGGCAGCTATGAAGATAAGAGTGTTCCTCGCCTTTTTGCTCGTTTCAGCGCTGATGGCGGGGACCGCGTCAGCGCAATCGGTAATTAGCGAAAACGTGAAGATCTACGCGGCTGCAGTCGTAAAGGATCCCCTCACCGCCATCGCTGCCGACTACGAAAAGGCGACGGGCAACACAGTCACGCTGGTTTTCGATACTGCTGGCGCCACAGCCCAAAGGTTTCAGGCGGATCCCCAAGCGGCATTGCTGATCACGACCGTGCCGCTGATTCGGGACGCCGAAAGCACGGGCGCGCTCCGGGATGGAACCAGCACCGTCTTGGGCAGCACGGTAGCCGCCGTGGCGGTGCCTCCCAAATCCGCAAAACCCGACGTCTCCAGCCCGGAAAAATTGAAGGCCGCGCTGCTCGCAGCTAAGCGCATCGCCGTGTCGGACCCGGCCCGCGGAGCGACGGTCGGAACGCACTTCATGAAAGTGATCGAAGCTCTGGGAGTGAAGGACGAAGTCCTCCGGAAAACCACGTTCGCCCCTGACGGCATCGCCACCATGCGCCTGGTCCTCGACGAAGGAGTCGATCTCGGAGTATCACAATCCAGCGAGATTCTACAGGCCAGCCCTGACGCCATGGCGGGACCTTTTCCCAAAGAGTTTGCACTGACGACGGACTTTTCGCTCTGGCATCGCAACAACATGTCTCCGGCGGTCAAGAACTTCGTTGCAGTGCTGACGGGTCCCGCCGGCCACGGAAAACTTGCCGCGGAAGGAATCCTGCCTCCCGCCGCCCGCTGAAGGCCTTGCGCCTGCCCGCTCCGGAATATGCGCGTCCGGAAAAAATAGATGATGGGTTGCCGACCAACTGGGAGTTGATAGAACAAATAGTCTTCCGGCCAGGCGAACGCCAGAGTGAACGACGGTTAGGTCCCGGTTGACAGGCAACCCGGAAGTTGACCCTCTACCCTCGCGCGGGACCTGAGACGCCTGCCGGTTTCCCCCTTCGTCTTAGGTGAACGAAGCTACCTGAAAAAAGCCCCCGCTTTTTCGAATGAGAAATGACGGGGGCTATGGGGATCTAACGGGGCCCTGGGTTCGGACGAATGCAATTGCCGCAGTGTCGATCAAGTGTTTCGGGAGGGATTTAGGAACGCGCCAAGGCTGGCTGTGACCTTGAACTGGGGAATGGGGTCGAGCACCTTGAATGCGCTCGTAAAAGCATTAGAGAGGCTCCAGAGCGTGCGGGGCGCGAACTCTTCATGCTGAGGGTCGAAATAGAGCCGGTGAACATCTTTGGCAAGGTGCTTCGGGGCATCGAGCTCGTCTTCGACGAACGCCCGGTAGATGACAAGTTTCGCTTCACCGTCAGTTAGTTGAGTTTGCTTCCAGGCCTGCACTTGCTGGCGCATCGGCTCGAAATTCCTCTGCATCCGATCCACACCGACCGAAAGCGCGTCAACTAGCCCGCATTATTCGTGAAGGCGCTGAGAGTGGGGTTGGGGGCGACGAGATTGCGTTGAAGGTGATCGTGGCGGGGTGATGTTGATGGTGTGGCGG
>PLYG01000383.1 GCA_003153335.1 Betaproteobacteria bacterium
GCGGTCGGCATGGACGGCATGTCCGGCAACATGCGACTGACTTTCGGTATCACCGAGCTGATCAAGGGCATCAGTTTCCTGGTCGCCGTGATCGGGCTGTTTGGCATCGGCGAACTGCTGCTGACGATGGAAGAAGGTCTGCGCTTTGACGGCATCCACGCCCGCATCAAGATTCGCGACGTCTTTGAGGCGATCCGCTCGCTGCCCAAACACTGGATGACGCTGCTGCGCAGCGCACTGGTCGGGTGCTGGATGGGGATCACGCCGGGCGGGCCGACCGCCGCGTCGTTCATGAGCTACGGCCTGGCCAAGCGCTTCGCGCGCAAGAAGGAGGGTTTTGGCAAGGGCGAACCGGCCGGTGTCGTCGCGCCCGAAACCGCAGACCATGCCGCCGGCACCTGCGCCATCTTGCCGATGCTCGCCCTCGGCGTTCCCGGCTCGGCCACCGCCGCGGTGATGATGGGCGGGCTGATGATCTGGGGACTGACGCCCGGACCGATGCTCTTTATCGAACGCCCGGACTTTGTCTGGAGCACGATTGCCAGCATGTACATGGGTAACGTGATGGCCGTGATTCTGGTCCTGGCCACGGTGCCCCTGTTCGCCGCCATCCTGAGAATCCCGTTTTCGATCATCGGCCCGATGATCGTTGTCGTGTGCTTCATCGGCGCCTACCAGATCGGCGGCGCACGCCTCGATCTCTGGTTCGCGCTGGCCTTTGGCATCGTCGGTTACCTGCTCAAAAAACTCGACTACCCGATCGCCCCCATGGTCCTGGCCATGGTGCTCGGCGACAAGACCGAGGACGCCTTCCGCCAGTCAATGATTTTCTCCAAGGGTTCGCTGGGCATCTTCTGGACCAACTCAACGCTGGTCGCGACGATCATGACACTGGCCATGCTGCTGCTGTTCTGGCCGCTGATCGGCAGACTCATCGGCAGGCTGCGCGCCGCGATTTGAAACACAGAAAGAACAAGATGCCCGCAAACGAACGTATCGGATTTGTCGGCGCCGGCCTGATGGGCCGCGGCATGGCGCTCAATCTGCGCAAAGCCGGTTACCCGGTGCAGCTTTTCATCCACCGCAATCGCCAAGGCCTCGAAGCGGTATTTGCCCTTGGCGCCAGTGAAACGAGGGATTTGCGCGAACTCGCGCGGCAATCCGACGTCATTATCCTCTGCGTCGACAAGGCGGAAACGGTGCGCAGCGTCGTCGATGACCTCCTGCCCGAACTTCGCCCCGATCATCTGCTGATCGATGCGACAACCTCCGACCCGGCAGTGACGCGCGAAATCGCCGCCAACCTTAAGCGCCGCGGCATCAGTTACGCCGATGCGCCGATCACCGGCGGCCCGGTGCAAGCCGAAGCCGGCGCCCTCGGCTCTCTGGTCGGTTGCGATGCACCGACCTTCCCGCGCGTGCAAAGCATTGTCACCCGTTATTCAAAGGCGGTGCAGCGAATCGGCGACATCAGCAGCGGACACTACGCCAAGCTGCTCAATAATTTTGTCACCCACGGAACCGTCGCGCTGCTCGCCGAAGCCTACGGCCGGGCACGGGAGAATGGCGTTGACTGGCAGGCGCTATATGCGGTCATGGAGACCGGCGCGGCCCGCTCGGGAACGCTCGAGAAAATGGTCAAGCCGGCGCTGGCCGGAAATTTCGACGGCAGCCAGTTTTTCATCCGCAACGCGCAAAAGGATCTGGCTTATTATTGCCGCGTCGCAGAAACATCCGAACGCGGCGCCAGCGAACTCGCCGAAACGATACGTGGGGTATTTGATCGCGCCATCGCCGCCGATCTCGGCGAGCGCTATGTCAGCGCACTCCTGAGTCCGGAAATTCGCGTACTGCGCAAATAGCAGGCGAAAAAAGCGCGTCGGCCATTTCTGGCGAACGCGGTTTTTGAACTTGCCGCTGGCCCGGACCGCAGCGAGCGGCCCGAAGCAGCGTCAGCTTTCCTAGAATCCCAGCCCGAGCAGGACCGCTGCGCAGATCAGCGTGCCGATCATCGCGATTCCGTAACAGACCAGCTTGGCGGCAAAGCCGGCGTGAATCCCGATCTCGTGCAGCGAATGGTAGATGCGGTGCGCCGCATGCCAGAGGAATAGGGCGCGGCGGTCATCTTTTCCAGCGACAGCGGCGCGCGCAGCATGTACTGGGAGAGTTTGATCCGTCCTGCGCCGTCAGAACCGCGAATCCACACGTCGTTGTGTACCGAGAACAAGACTCAAAACACGCGAACTTGAATGGAAGCTAAGAATGGATTACAGGATTTCCCCGCACAAGTTTTCTCATCACCATCCTGGATTGACCACCTTCGTGTAGCGTGTCTATTTCCATGCTGAACCTGCATCGTTCGCCCGCGGGCGTGATGACCCTGAGATCGTCAATATCCGCGACGGATTCCATCCGATGTCGCGCATATTCCGGGCCATACTTGCGTGGCGGCAAATGAGAATCGATAAACGCCTCGATATTCGCGGCGTCGTAGATGTCACCGAACGGTGAAGCGGTTGACCACGACGCATCCGGATGAAACAGGTTGGCAGCGCCACGGCCATCTCGCCTGTCTACACAATCGAGAAACCGCATCAAGAGCAATCGTTTGGAATTTCGCGCGGCATAGCTTGTGTGTAGCAAGGCGTGAGCGTGCGCGGAATTCGGGTGCTTTAATTCCGTCGCATACAACTTTTGCACTTCCTGATTTTCATACGAGCGTCGTCGCGGCGCCTGTTTGTCCACTTCATAGATGGCCTGCATGCGCTTCTCGAGAATAAGCGGGTCCATGGATTTGGGTTCGCCACCCCCCCCCAGACACCCACCGACACACGCCATGACCTCAATGGCGACGAACTCCTCTCGCCAGGTTTCCGTCTCCAGCATGCCTTGCGCAGCGGCGATGCCATTGCATATGGCGACCTTGCCTAACCCGGGAACCTCCGCGGTTTTCACTCCCTTGTCCACGCCCCGGAGCTGATGCCATTCCAACGGTAGCGAGTTCTCCTCGCCGAGGAAATGCGATACGGTGCGCACCATCGCCTCCATGACGCCACCCGATGCCCCGAAGAGTTGTCCAGCGCCTGTGCTTTCACCCAGCGGATTATCAAATTCGCCGTCTTCTGGCAGCGCGCCAAACGCGATACCACGCGCCCTGATCATTCTAGCCAGTTCGCGCGTGGTGAGCACATGATCTATATCACCCGATACACCGGGCCGCTGGGCCTCGTCTTTCTTGGCCGTGCAGGGCATCACACTGACGACATAGGGCTCTGCCTTGCCCTCGGCGAATTCAGGACCAAGCGCCCGTGCGAAGGCCCCCCGTTTGGTGACAGCGCCATGCATTTGTTGCGGCGATTTTGTCGTACTCAAATGTGGCAGCAGGTCAGGCCGGTTGATCTCGACCCAGTTTACCCATCCTGGACAGCAGGACGTAAGAAGCGGTAACCTTGATCGGTTCTTGAGGCGCGCCAGAAACTCCGTGCCTTCCTCCATGATGGTCAAATCGGCCGCAAAATTGGTATCAAACACGTAATCAAAACCCAGTTGTCTCAGGGCATTGATCATTCTGCCCGTGCTCACGGTACCGGGTTTCATTCCAAATTCTTCGCTAATCGCGATGCGTGTTGCCGGCGCGACCTGTACCGCGGAGACACGTCTGCGTGCATCGAGGGTATGAAGAACCTCGTGCCAGTGCGGTTTTTCGATCAAGGCGCCGACTGGGCACACCAGCGTGCATTGACCGCAGGAGATGCAGTTGGTGTCAGCCAGCGATTGATCGAAAACGGTGACGGGCAAGCGACCCGATCCGCGCTCCGCAAATCCGATCACGTATTGGCGTTGTCCCGATTCGCCACACGCCTCTACACACAAGCCGCATTCAATGCATTTCGTTAAATTACGCCAGATACTCGGCGACGTGTGGTCCGTGAGGATATGCTCCGGATGTTCGGCGGATCCTCTCGGGACATTCTCCCAACTGCCCTCCAATTGATATTCGTTAACAAGACTTTGGAACTTGCAAGACCCGTTGACTTCACACCGCATGCAGTCGTTCGGGTGGCGTGCCAGCAGCCACTCCATATTGGCGTTACGAAATTTCCGCAGTTCCCTGGAGTCGGTTACGACACTATCTCCCGCTTTGGCCTTCGTGACACAGGCCGGTTGCGGGTGACCCTCACCCTCAACATCGACGAGACACATGCGGCACACGGCGTGGGACGGCAGACGAGGATAGTGGCAGAGCGTAGAAATATAGACGCCAGCTTCCCCGGCAGCGTCGAGCAATGTCGAGCCATCATTTATCTCGACAGACCTCCCATTAACAGTAAGCTTGATCATATCGTGCTGCTAATGAAAAAACCGGTGCCGAGAAAGTGATCTGCGAGCGGACATCCATTCATATCAGCAGAGATCGTAGGGAGTGAAGCGATAAGAAAATCAATCCCGCGCGCGCGGGGAAAGCGGCTTTATAGTCATTTTGGGATTGTGCGAGTCGTCGGACTTCGCATAAGCGTTCTTATGATGAGCAAGATTTCGCGCGCGGTTACCCGCTATCACCCAATAATCTACGCCGGCGGCTGGCGAATGACAACAAGCTTGGTGAGAAGGGCGGGGCGTCCGCTATCCGGGAGGCTCGACCGGCAGCAACGGGTCGTAACCGCCTGTTCGTTTTTCTCGGAGGCGGGCGCTCAAAGTGGCCCTACTGATTACTTTATCGGCGAACCGCCACTGGCTGCTTAGGCCGAGGAGCCGACTTTGGCGTAGTTGCCTTGAATGTCGGCAAAGGGTCGTAACCGGCTATCGACTCGCCTGCATCGAATGGCCGGTGTAAAGTCCGAAGCGGCCATTGACTTACGCCCCGGCGAATCCCCCAGTCGGCCAACTGCCGTTCAATTGTCAGTGCTTAGGCTAACAGCCCATACCACTCTGCCCTTGCGGAGTGTGTACGGCACGAGCTTCACTGGATGAACCCGATTCCGTACGCTACACTCTTCCACTTTATTCACCCGCACAGCACCCATTCTGAATCGTGAGAAAAAGACATTGCACCTGTGGCGCCGAAGCCGATGTAGTTCGCGGCACCCGCCGTACCGCAGATGGGCGTGACGAAATCGTCTACCGAGTGGCCTGTCCGGTCTGCGGGCAGATCGGTCCCGCGATTCCCGCGGCGGGCAAGGACGAAGCCACCGCCATCGCCGAAGCCATCGAGGCGTGGAATGAAATGATCCGTTGCAATAAAACTCAAGGTCAGAGAGTAAAAGATGAACTCAGCGCACGCTTGAGGGAAGCCAATCCGAAAGGGGGGGACAAGTGCGTCGCAGACTTTCAATGTGTTCCATCATTGTGCCGTTGAGTTTTCTGTGCGTACCGGCAGCTTGGGCGCAGTGGACTAAAGTGATCGAAACGGACACGACCGTCGAGTACGTAGACCTAGCGACGGTCGAGAAGCGAGATAACGATTATCGGCGAGTATGGACCGTCCAGGATTTGAAGAAGCGGGGCGGACAGGGTGAACTGTCCTTCCGTCGGCATTTGGAATTCAACTGTCAAAAGCGACAATACCGTATCCTTTGACTTGCCGGTCATTCTGGACACATGGCAGCTGGCCGAGTTTTGGGCTCAGGAGATAACCCGATTCCTACCGTGTATCCCATAAAAGAAGGAAGTGCGATCGAAGCGAATTTTGCAAGCGTTTGCGGTT
>PLYG01000564.1 GCA_003153335.1 Betaproteobacteria bacterium
TGGTTCGAGATCACCACGCTGCTGATCCCGGGCAAAAACGATTCGAGCGAAGAAATTGTGGCCGAGTGCAAGTGGATCATGCGCGAACTCGGCCCCGACGTGCCGCTGCACTTTACGGCGTTCCACCCCGATCACAAGATGACCGATATGCCGCGCACGCCGGCCTCCACGCTTGAACGCGCCCGCGCTATCGCCTTGCGTACAGGGCTGCATTATGTCTATACGGGCAACGTCCATGACATCGACGGCGGCACCACCAGCTGCGCGACTTGCCGCAAGCCGTTGATCGTCCGCGACTGGCACGCGATCCTCGACTACGCGGTAACGCCCGGCGGCCGCTGCAGCCACTGTGATGCGCCATTGCCGGGACGCTTCGAGCGCTTCGAAGCGCAAATGGGCCGGCGCCGGGTGCCGGTGAGCGTGCGCATGGTGTCGGCCTGAGAGTGGGCGACCACAGCGATGAGTCAGCGATAATGTGTCTCGCGGCAGGCAGGCTCGAAGAACCCAACACAAGGATGCGCCACTATCAGCCATCCGATGACTTGATGCAGTATGGCTGACGCGATGCCGGGACGAGCCGAAAGGGTTCAGCTGCCCTGCTCCGCAACGCGCGGCCGCGGATCGGCAACAAAGCGCTGCCGCTGCAGCCACATGATCGCCCCCAGTACCAGCAGCGCCGGGATGAACATCCACTCCTGCGCGGGGCGGGGCGCCGGCATCTCGATGCCTGTCACGTTGAAGCCCTGGTCGAAGCCGGCCTTGTCCGCGGGGCTGTGCAGTCCAACCGCGGCAATCTGCAAGCCGGTTGGCAGGCTCATCATCGTAACGCCGGCCTTGGCGATCCGCTGCTGGCCCGAACCCTCGCCGGTCAGCGGCAACAGCACGGTCTTTTTCAACTCCTTGCCCTCAACGGTCGTGCCCTCGATGCGCACCCGCAGTCCCGTCCCTGGCGGCGCCGCACTCGCCAGCTCCACGAGCTGTTGCGGCGGCGCGAGTTCGTATTTCGGAAACGCATAGTCCAGAAAGAAGTCCGGCCGCAGCAACGTGAATGTCACCAGCAGCATCACGACCGACTCGTACCAGCGGCTCTTGGTGAGAAACCAGCCCTGGGTCGCTGCGGCGAACACCAGCATCGCCACGATCGCGGTGCAAATGGTCAGCACCAGATGCGCGAACGATTGGATGCCGATCAACAGCAGTTCGGTATTGAAAATGAACATGAACGGCAGGATGCCGGTGCGTATGCTGTACCAGAACGCGGTGATGCCGGTCTTGATGAAGTCGCCGCGCGATATGGCGGCCGCCGCGAACGTGGCCAGACCGACCGGCGGGGTCACGTCGGCCATCAGGCCGAAGTAGAAGACGAACATGTGCACCGCGACCAGCGGCACCACCAGGCCGGACTGCGCGCCCAGCTCGACGACGACCGGCGCCATCAGCGTCGAGACGACGATGTAGCTGGCGGTGGTCGGCATACCCATGCCCAGGATCAGGCAAATCACCGCGACCAGGCACAGCATCAGGATCAGGTTGCCGGCGGAAATCGTTTCGACCAGATCGGTCATCACCAGTCCGAAGCCGGTGATCGACACCGTGCCCACGACGATGCCCGCCGCCGCGGTGGCGATCGCGATGCCTATCATGTTCCGCGCGCCGTTGCCCAGGCCGTCGACGAGATCGTCCCAGCCCTGCGCAAGATGGGAAAGAGGCGCCGGATGCTTGCGGAACCAGGCTACCAGCGGCCGTTGGGTGAGCAGAATCGCGATCAGCAGCGCCGTCGCGTAAAACGCCGAGAGTCCCGGCGACAAGTGCTCGACCATCAGCACCCAGATCAGCAACACCACCGGCAACAAGTAGTGCAGGCCCGCGAGCAGCGTCTCCTTGAGCGCAGGCAATTCGATGACCTCGGCGGTGGGATCGTCGATGACGAGATCAGGCTCGGCGGCAACGATGCGCACCAGCGCGACATACGCGACAGTGATAAGCCCAAGCACGATCCAGATCGCGCCGCCGCCGGCCACATCCTTGATCCAGCCCAGTCCGTAGTAGACGATATTGGCCAGGATCACCAGCGNNGCCGGCCGCGGTTTCGATCGCGCCGGCCTTCTCCGCCGTGTAGCCGACCCGCATCATCAGCGGAATCGTGAACGTGCCGCAGGTAACGACGTTGGCCACCGACGAGCCGGAGATCATCCCCATCATCCCCGATGACACGACCGCGGCCTTGGCCGGCCCGCCGCGCATGTGACCCAGAAACGCGAACGCGACCTTGATGAAGTAATTGCCGGCGCCGGCCTTTTCCAGCAAGGCGCCGAACAGCACGAACAGAAAAATGTAGCTCGCCGACACGCCGATGGCCACGCCATAGACGCCTTCGGTCGACAGCCAGTAGTGCGAGACTGCTTTGGTCAGCGACACGCCCTTGTGCGCGATGATATCCGGCATCCACGGGCCGGCAAACGCGTAGCCCAGCATCAGCGCGGCGATGATCGCGAGCGGCGGGCCGACCACGCGCCGGGTGGCCTCGAGCAGCAACAGCATGCCGATGATCGCGGTCACGAAATCGACTTGCGTCGGCTGCCCGGGACGCGTCGACAGGTCGCGATAGAACAGGAACAGGTACGCGCCGCAGAACGCCGCCACCAGCGCAAACAGCCAGTCCGGCACGGGAATCCGGTTCCGCGGCGAGGACTTNNAGGACTTGGCGAACGGATAGGCGAGGTAGGCGCAGAACAGCGCCAGCGCCAGATGCAGCGCCCGCATCTCCGTGTCGTTGAGAATGAAGATCCCGAACGCGAACGGAAACGGCGACGCGTACCAGAGCTGCAGCAGAGACCAGACCATGCAGGTCGACGCCAGAACCAGGCGCGCCGCCCCGACGGGCTTGCGCCCGCCGAGGTCGGCTGCCGCGACCAGGTCGCGGACGTCGACCGTCTGGGTCACTTGATCCAGCCCTTTTCACGGTAGTAGCGCGCCGCGCCTTCATGCAATGGCGCCGACAGGCCGTCGTGCACCATGTTCTTGGGGTCCAGATTGGCGAAAGCCGGATGCAGCTTCTTGAACTCGTCGAAGTTGTCGAACACAGCCTTGGTGATGATATAGACGGTGTCGGCGGGAACCTTGGCCGAGGTCACCATCGTCGCCAGCACGCCGTAGGTCTTGGTCGGCTCAGGATTGCCGGGGTACAGTCCACCCGGAATCGTCGCGTAGGCGTAGTACGGGCTCTTTTTCACCAGTTCATCGATGGCCGGGCCGGTCAGCGGCACCAGCTTGGCGCCGCACGCCGTGGTTGGATCCTGGATGTTGGCCGACGGATGGCCGACGCCGTAAAAGAAACCGTCGATCTTGTTGTCGCACAGCGCCGGGCCGTGCTCGTCGGCTTTGAGTTCCGACGCGAGCGAGAAGTCCGTGATCTTCATGTTCATCGCGCCCAGCAGCTCTTCCATCGCCGAGCGCGTGCCCGACCCGGGGTTGCCCACGTTCAGACGCTTGCCCTTGAAGTCGGTGAAGCTCTTGATGTTGGCTTCCCTGCGCGCGACGAGGGTGAAGGGTTCGGGATGTACCGACATCACCGCGCGCATGTCGGCATACGCCTCCTTGAACGGCGCCGTGCCCTTGTAGCCCTGATACTGGACATCGGACTGGGCCATGCCAAAGTCCAGCTCACCGGCCTTGAACGTGTTGACGTTGTACACCGAGCCGCCGGTCGACTCGACCGAACAGCGGAGCCCGTGCTTGGCGCGATCCTTGTTGACCAGGCGGCAGATGGCGCCGCCGACCGCGTAATAGACGCCGGTAATGCCGCCGGTGCCGATGGTGACGAATTTCTGTTGCGCCATGGCGGCGGAGGGCAACAGCAGCGCGCTGGCAAAGGCGGCGCCCGCGGCGAGCATCAGCGCTGCGCCCGTCTTGCTACGACAAAAGTTTTTTTGCATGGTGAATCTCCTTCGTGGAATAAATAAAAAACCTCCGGCCAACGTCTGTGGCCATCCCCTGACAAATAATCAAACCTGGCGCGCCGGCGCGCCTTTCGAAATAGGGGACAGACCACGTTTTCTTGCGCCTCGGCCAATAATTAAACGTGGTCTGTCCCCTATTTAAACGTCTGTGGCCGTCCCCTGACAAACAATCAAACCTGGCGCGCCGGCGTGCCTTTCACACGACAGCCCGCTGCGCCGGGCGCACCGCCGCGATCGATGCCTCGACCGCTGCTTTGAGTCGCTCGACGATCAGGTCCAGATCGTCATCCGCGACAATGAACGGCGGCGCCAGCAACACGTGATCGCCGGTGCGGCCGTCGATGGTGCCCCCCATCGGATATACCATCAATCCGCGTGCCATGGCCTCCGCCTTGATCCGCGCGTGCAGCCGTAGCGCGGGATCGAACGGACGCTTGGTCGGGCGGTCCTCGACCAGCTCGATCGCCAGGAACAGGCCCCGGCCGCGAATATCGCCGACATGCGCGTGTTGTCCGAATGCGGCGCCAAGGCGGCTGGAGAGACCCGCGCTCTGCCGGCGCACCGCCGCGAGCAATCCATCGCGTTCAATCACTTTCTGCACCGCCAACGCCGCGGCGCAACCGACAGGATGCCCGAGGTAGGTGTGCCCGTGCTGAAAAAAGCCGCTGCCGGCGGACAGCGCATCGATGATGCGCTGGTGCACCAGCAGTGCGCCAACCGGTTGATAGCCGCCACCCAGCCCCTTGGCGATCGCCATCAGATCCGGCGTGATCCCTTCCTGCTCGACCGCATGCAGCGTGCCGGTTCGACCCATGCCGCACATCACTTCATCGGCGATGAGCAGAATGCCGTGCCGGTCGCAGATTTCGCGAATGCGGCGAAAGTAACCCGGCACCGGCGGCAACGCGCCCGACGTCGCGCCGCCGACGGTCTCGGCGCAAAAGCCAATCACATTTTCTGGCCCGACACGATGGACAGCCTCCTCGAATTCGCGCGCCAGGCGCTCGCCATATTCCTCCGCCGACTCGGTGCCCTGGCGATCGCGATATTCGTAGCATGGCGACACATGCGTCACGTCGATCAAGAGCGGCGCGAACTGCCGGCGCCGCCACTCGTTGCCGCCCATCGCCAGCGCGCCCAGCGTGTTGCCGTGATAGCTCTGACGCCGCGCGATGAAGTGCTTGCGCTGCGGCTGGCCGATTTCCACGAAATACTGCCGCGCCAGTTTCAGCGCTGCTTCCATCGCCTCCGACCCGCCGGACACCAGATACACATGCGAGATGCCGGCGGGCGCGTGGCCGATAAGGTGGTCGGCCAGTTCTTCCGCAACCGCGGTGGAAAAGAAACTGGTGTGGGCGTAGGCGAGCTTGTCGATCTGCTCGTGCATCGCGCGCAGCACGTCGGGGTGGCCATGCCCCAGGCACGACACCGCGGCGCCGCCCGAGGCATCGATGTACTCCTTGCCCTGGGCGTCGGTGATCCGGATGCCGTGGCCACTGACGGCGAGCGGGAGAATGCCACGCAACTGGCGATGCAGAATGCGACTCATGCGGGGGCCTTTCGGGAAACGGGGCGCCAGGCGGCGCATTGGCTGGTCAGCCGCTGTTCGACTTTTGCCAGCCGTTGAAGAACTATAGCGCAATACAACTGTTTCGGCGCAAAGGAGCGGCTGCCGGCTGCCGTGGGGCGTGGAGGCTGCGGCCCCACGGATCGGGCCGTCCGGCGTTGTGGCAACGCCACCGCGCGACCAACGGGAACCACACTCCGGTTGCGGAAGGCATACGTGCTTTGCCGTATTCCGGTGCAGCTTCGACTTGGTCAAGATCGGGCTGTCGCTTCCGCTGGTCGGCCACGCCCGACGTTGCGGCGGCGGACGGGTCGGTCGATATGCCAATCAGTTTAACCACTTGAAGGAGGTTCCAATGAGCAAGCGCTACGCAACTGCATTCGCCGCGACACTGGCACTCGCGTTGACCATGGCCGCGCCGCACGGTACGGCGAAGGACGGGGGCAAGGGCGGCCATGCCGTCCTGCTTCCGGCCGCCGAGATCAAATGGGCGGACGTCCCGGGTTTCCCGGGCGTGCAGATGGCGGTGCTGGGCGGAAATCCCGGCAAGGGGCCGCATCATTCGATGCTCAAGTTCGTCGGCGGATTTTCCGCGCCCCTCCATCATCACTCGGCCGATCACTATGGGACGGTTGTTTCCGGCAACCTGGTGCTGGTGGTCGACGGGAAGGAGCACAAGCTCCCGGCCGGTTCCTACTTCGCCTTCACGGGTAAGGGCAAACATGAGACCCGCTGCGAGGCAGGCGCCGACTGCGTGCTCGCCATCGACGCCCGCGGCAAGTGGGACGTGGTGCCGGCGGACGCCAAGCCAGCCGCCAGGAAGTAGCTGCGCTGCACTGGCGTGGATTCAATGGTGTGGCTGCGGCGGGCCGCGGGAGGGTAGCCCGGACGAGCTTTCTGAACGCCTGTTCGTCCGGGAATTTGTGTCCGGCTGGAGGCGAATTGGGTTAAGGTTCGGCCGATGACCAACCACCATGCCGCCAACGTCGTATTCGTCCTGCACATCGTCTTTGTCGTGCTGGCACTCGCCGGCGGGTTCGGCGTCCTGGTGAGCCCCTGGTGGATGCTGGTTCATGTTCCCGTCGTGCTCTGGTCGGCGGTCATCAATCTTGCTGGTCGGACCTGCCCGCTGACTCCGCTGGAGAGCAACCTACGCGGGGAGGCGGGCGATCCCGGCCTGGACGACGGGTTCATTGCCTATTACATCGGGCCGCTGGTGCATCCGGGCGCCACGCCGCGGCAACTGGAACGTCTGGTCGGCGTGTTCATCATAGTCTGGAACTTGTTGGTGTACCTGTTTGTCTGGTGGTGGTTGCAGAGACATTGATTGCACGGAAGTGCCGCCATGCGCCGTCTATCAGGCGCGTGACATCGCGCCGGGGTTGCGCGCGGCCAATGCCCGAAGGGAAACGGCACCCCGCCCGTTATAATTCTTCCATGACCAAGACACTCGACGCCTCCGCACCAACGGACACCGCGCTCGCATTCTCCGCGTCGGTGGGGGTGTTCGCACCCGCGGAGCGGGCGCTGATAGACCGCGCCGCGGCGCTGGCGTTGCCGCTTGCCGCAGGGGTCCGCACCGTTGAGGGCGAGGATCTCGCGCGCCACGTGCTTGGTGTCGCCCAAATCCTCGCCGGCCTGAAGCTCGATTACGAGTCGGTGGTCGCGGCGCTGCTCCTCGGGTATCCGGAGCGCGAAGGTGCGGGCGCCGACAAGCTGCGCGAGGAGTTCGGCGCCGATATCGCTATGCTCGTCGACGGCGTCGCGCGCATGGGGCAGATCCATAACGATGCGGCAGTGCTCAACGCCCACGAACGCGCGGCCCAGGCAGAGCGCCTGCGCAAGATGCTGCTGGCGATGGTCGATGACATCCGCATCGTGCTGATCAAGCTTGCGGAACGGGTGCAGACGCTGCGCTTCCTGATGAATGTCGATGCGGATTTGCGGCGGGCAACGGCGAAGGAAGTGCTGGAACTCTTCGCACCGCTCGCCAACCGCCTGGGCGTTTGGCAGATCAAGTGGGAGCTCGAAGACCTGTCGCTGCGCGCGCTGGAGCCCGACGTCTACAAATCCATTGCGCGAGCGCTGGACGAACGGCGCCACGACCGCGAAGCCTATATCCGCAAGGTGATGGCCATGCTGGCGCAGGAACTGGCAGCGGCCGGAATTCATCCCGATGTCGCGGGGCGCCCCAAGCACATCTACAGCATTTACAAAAAGATGCAGCGCAAGGGTTCGGGCATCGATGCGCTGTACGACATTCGCGCAGTGCGCGTTCTGGTCGAAGATGTCAAAGACTGCTACGCGGCGCTGGGCGTCGTCCACAACCTGTGGACGCCGCTGCCCTCGGAGTTCGACGACTACATCGCGCGGCCGAAGCCCAACGACTACCGGTCGTTGCACACGGCGGTGATCGGGCCGGATGGCAAGCCGCTGGAAGTGCAGATACGTACGTTCGAAATGCACCAGCATTCCGAATACGGCGTGGCCGCGCACTGGCGCTACAAGGAGTTGGGCCGCTCGGAGCGCACCAGCCAGAAATCGGGAGCCAAGTTCGACGACAAGATCGCCTGGCTGCGGCAGATTCTGGACTGGAAGAAAGACGTTGCCGGACCGGGCGAATGGCTGGAGCAGTTCAAGACCAGCCTGTTCGAAGACACGATTTATGTCTTCACGCCGCAAGGCAAGGTCATCGACCTGCCCAAGGGTTCGACGCCGGTGGACTTCGCGTATCAGATTCACTCCGGTCTGGGTCATCGCTGCCGCGGCGCCAAAGTCAACGGTGTGATGGTGCCGCTAAACACACCGTTGCAGAACGGTCAGCGGGTCGAGGTCATCACCGTCAAGGAAGGCGGGCCGTCGCGCGACTGGCTGAATCCGGAATTGGGCTATCTGGTCAGTCACCGCGGGCGCACCAAGGTGCGGCAATGGTTCAAGTCGCTGGAACTGGAAGCGGATATCGCTGCGGGTCGCGCGACCATCGAGGCGGAACTCAAACGCGAAGGATTCGGCGACAAGCGCCTGCTGAACCTCGAGGACGTGGCGCGCGAAGCGGGGATCCCGAAGCTCGATGACTTTTTCGCGGCGGTGGCCCATGGCGACCTGAATTCGCGCCAGATCCAGCAGGCTATCCGGGCGACGGCCAAACTGACGGAGGCGCCGCCCGCCGACGAGGACGTCGTCGTAGCGCGGCAAAGCAAGGCCGCCGGCTCGGGCAGCGGCATTCTCATCGTCGGCGTCGACAAGCTGATGACGGGACTCGGCAAGTGCTGCAAGCCGGCGCCGCCCGAGCCCATCATCGGCTTCGTCACCCGTGGCAAGGGCATCACCATCCATCGGCAGAGGTGTCCAAATGTGGTCCGGATGCGGGTCGCCAGCCCGGAGCGGCTGATTACCGCCGACTGGGGAACGGCGCGCGACGAAGTGTTCCCGGTCGACATCGAAGTCGAAGCCATCGACCGGCAAGGGTTGCTGCGCGACATCTCGGAAGTATTCTCGCGGGAGAAGATCAACGTCACCGCGGTCAACACTCTGTCCAAAAACATGCAGGCGCGGATGTTCTTCACCGTCGAGGTCCGCTCGCTCGCCCAGTTGAAAGGGGCGCTGCAACTGGTCGAAGAGGTCAAGGGCGTCCTGAGCGCAGGGCGGCGCTGACGTCGCGCGCCCTCAAAGGCATTGCCTCAAGCTTCGCTCGACCTATCCGACGCATGATTCCCTCGCCCCAAAGATCCGCGCCAAAACCGATTCCGCTCGCACAACGTGTGCCGCCTAATCATTTTTCGGGCGGTTAAGGGCAAAAATTGGCTTTGACCGGAGTGCGGCGGTTAGGGATACTGTGGGTCGTGAGGTTGAATTTCCCATCGGTAAACGGCAAAACGGAGAGACGCAATGCACAAACGCAAGCTGGGACAGAACGGGCCGCAGGTTTCGGCGCTGGGACTGGGCTGCATGGGCATGTCGATCAGCTACGGCGAGCCCAACGACGAGGAGTCCATCGCCACCATCCAGCGTGCGATCGACCTTGGCATCGACTTGATCGTCACTTCGGACGCCTACGGCAACGGGGTGAACGAGGAGTTGATCGCCAAGGCGATCAAGGGCCGGCGCGACCAGGTCCTCATCGCCACCAAGTTCGGCAACCTCGCACTCGCGGCCCGGGGCGGGGAGAACGCGGCCCCGGCGCTCACCGGCGGGCATCCCGACTACGTGCCGCGGGCGTGCGAGAGGAGCTTGCAGCGTCTGGGCGTGGACGTGATCGACATCTACGGCCTGCACCGGATGGACAAGACGGTGCCGATCGAGGATACGGTCGGCGCCATGAAGCGGCTCGTGGAACAGGGCAAAGTGCGCTACCTGCTGCTTTCGGAAGCCGGCGCGCAGACCATCCGCCGCGCGCACAAGGTGCACCCGATCTCGGCACTGGAAACCGAGTACTCGCTGTGGAGCCGGGACGTGGAGAGCGACATCCTGCCCGTCTGCCGCGAACTCGGCATCGGCTTCCTGGCGTACTCGCCCCTGGGCCGCGGCTTTCTCACCGCCACCATCAAGTCGCTCGATGCGCTGCTGTCCAAGGACCGCCGGCGCGAGCATCCGCGTTTCAGCGCGGACAATCTCGGCAAGAACGCCCAACTGCTCGCGCCGCTCGAGAGAATCGCGGCGGCCAGGGGATGCGCCCCGGCGCAGATCGCGCTCGCCTGGCTGCTCGCGCAGGGCGAGGACATCGTGCCCATCCCCGGCACNNCCGGCACCAAGCGCCGCACCTATCTGGAGCAAAACTGCGCGGCGGTGAACCTCAAGTTAACGCGGGAAGAGATCGAAACACTGTCGCGCGCGTTTCCCCTCAACGCCACGGCCGGCAACCGGTATCCCGACAAGCAATTGGCGGGCCTGGGCATCTGATCGAGCGGCACCGCAAAGCGGGCCGCAAAACGCGGAGGAATGAGGCGTTCCGCACAAGCCTGCCGTGCCTCTGAATCCGGGTCGCGGCGACGAGATTCGCAGCCGTTACGTGAAGATCGACGTGGCCGAACGTTGAGCGGGCCGGCGATCCCGCGCGCCAAAGATCTGCCCCAAAACCAACTGCGTTCGCGCAACGTATACCGACTCATCACCAACTGAACCTCGGTCGTGATCCGGCGCGCCCGCGCCGGACATGATTGGAGGTTCCTCACGAGGAGACGGCCATGGGAGCAGCGACAGCAGTAGTGCAGACAGTCTATGCGGCGTTCGGCAAGGGCGATGTGCCCGGTATCCTGGCGCATTGCGCGCCGCAGGTCGATTGGGAATTGGTCGGACCGGCCAAGCTTGGCTATGCCGGGAAACGGCGGGACCACGCCGGCATTACCGACTTCTTCACCAAGGTCGGCCAGCTCGATGACATCCACGCTTTCGAGCCGCGCGAGTTCATCGAAGAAGGCGATAAGGTTGTCGTCCTGGGATGGGAAAGCACGACGGCGCGGGACACCGGCAAGGAGTTCGCGTCCGAGTGGGCCCACGTGTTCACGGTGACGAACGGAAAAGTCACGCGCTGGCGCGGATTTTTCGATACCGCGGCGCGCTATCCCAACTGATCCCCGACGCAAAGGAGCCAGCCATGGCCATTTCAGTCCTTTTTACGCCACCCTCGATGACCGCCGCGCAGTACGATGAAGCCATCCGCCGGCTGGACGCGTCAGGCGCCTTTGCACTGCGCGGGATGCTGCATCACACCTGCTTCGGTTCCGGCAACAAGCTGTCGGTGCACGACGTATGGGAGTCGCAGGCGAAGTTTGAAGCGTTTGGGCAGAAACTGATGCCTATCCTGGTTGCGGTGGGCATCGATCCCGGCACGCCGGCGATTCAGCCGGTGCACAAGATCATGCCCTGAGTGGGTTCGGGGGCGGCCGGCTGTTCGGGTGCCACCGTGGCGAAGCGAAGGACCGCCGCGCTTTTCAGACGAGGCCCTCGAACATCTGCACCTCGACCAGGTCGCCGGCCTGCACATTGCCGGTCGTGGGCCCAAGAATGATAAAGCAGTTGGCCTGCGACATCGACGACAGGATGCCCGAACCCTGATCGCCGGTGACGGTGACGCTGCAGCCGCCGTCTGCGTCCTGCACGAACATGCCGCGCTGGAACTCGGTGCGGCCAGGGGCCTTTTTGATCGGCGAGCGCAGGGTTGCCTTGAACGTAGGCAGCGGCGGCAACCGGGTTTGGCCCGACAGCGTTAACAAAGCCTCGCGGACAAACTGGTAGAACGTGACCACGACGCTGACGGGATTGCCCGGCAGGCCGAAAAAGTGCGATGCTCCCAGCTTGCCGTACGCCAGCGGCCGGCCGGGCTTCATCGCGATTTTCCAGAACAGGACTTCGCCCAGTTTTTCGAGCACGGCCTTGATGTAATCGGCCTCGCCCACCGACACGCCGCCGCTGGTGATCACTGCGTCGGCGATTCCCGCGGCGGTCGCGAACGCCGCCTCGACCGCGGCAGGCTCGTCGACGATCACGCCCATGTCGATGATTTCGCAGCCCAGCCGCGTCAGCATCCCGTACAGCGTATAGCGATTGCTGTCGTAGATTTCGCCTGCGCCCAGTTGCTGTCCGAGCGAGCGCAGTTCGTCACCGGTGGAGAAAAACGCCACGCGCAGTTTCCGGTATACCGTCACTTCGTTGATCCCCAGCGAGGCGATCAGTCCCAGCTCCGCCGGGTTCACGCGCCAGCCGCGTTGCAATGCAACGCTGCCGACGGTGAGGTCCTCGCCGGCTTTGCGGGTGTTGATGCCGCGCGCGCGGATCTTGGCGTCGGCCAGCGGCGGGATGGTCACGGTACCTTCGCCCTTGGTTGCCACTTCCTGCATCACGACGGTGTCCGCGCCTACCGGCATGACGCCGCCGGTCATGATGCGGACCGCTGCGCCGGGCTGCAAGGTGTGCGCAACCGGCTTGCCGGCGAACGAAGTGCCGGTCACCTTCAGTGTCACCGCCGCGTCGGCGCGCAAATCGTCGAAGCGGACCGCGTAGCCGTCCATCGCCGAGTTGTCGTGTCCCGGCACCGCGATGGGCGAGAGAATGTCTTCTGCCAATACCCGGCCCAGCGCGGCGCGCACGTGGACCCGCTCGGTCGCCGTGACCGGCGTCAGGAAGGTGCCGATGTATTGCCGCGCGCGATCGACCGGCATCGAATTCGGATCGTAGTCATCGGCGCAAGAGAGTTCGCGCAGCGTCAGAGGTGTACTCAAGTGAACATCTCGATTGAAAACTTGCAATGTGCCATTTTACCGCTTGCCCCTAATCGGGGTCAGACCAGAATGGCACTTACTTAAGCGTTAAG